>CAVFER010000004.1:0-75444 GCA_963621525.1 bacterium
GTGCGGATCTCACGAGTAGCCATATACCCACCCATCTTTGGCATCTGGATATCCATGAAGATCAGGTCATACCGGTCTTCATCGGCTGTATTCATGATACTTACCGCTTCTGTGCCATCCACTGCTTCATCTACCTGAAATCCCACGTCCTGTAAAATAGTCGTGGCGATCTCACGGTTTAATGCATTGTCTTCCACCAGCAGAATCCGTTTTCCGCTGTAGTCAAAAGTTCCCTTATTGTTCTGCTCTCCATCAAAACTTTCCCCTGCATTGGTTAAAACAGACCATAATTCCGATTTAAAGATCGGCTTCGCCACAAAGGCAGTTACACCGGCTTCTCTGGCTTCTTCCTCAAAATCAGACCAGTCATAAGCCGTCAGGATAATAATAGGAACATCATTTTCAATTACTTTCCGGATCTGGCGGACCGTCTCGATCCCATTCATATCCGGTATCATGTAATCTATGATATAAGCTTTATATTCATCTTTAAATTCATAGGCTTCTTTGGCGCGTATCACTGCCTCTCTTCCAGAGGTAGACCAGTCCGGTCGCATCTCGATATCACGCAGCATCCTTCCCACGCTCTGACAGCTATTTACATCGTCGTCTACGATCAGGACTCTGGCACCCTGCATCTGCGGGATCGAAGTGCAGGCCGGAGCCTGCTGTGCCAGTTTAAAATCTACAGTAACTACAAATTCAGAACCTTTTCCCGGCTCACTTTCCACTGTGATTGTTCCTTGCATCATATCAACGATATTTTTTGTAATGGACATGCCAAGCCCGGTCCCCTGTATCCCGCTGATGGTAGATGTACTTTCTCTGGAAAAAGTATCAAAAACATGGCCTACAAATTCCGGAGACATTCCCATACCGGTGTCCCTGACGCTGAACACATAGGTTCCGTAACCTTCTCTTTCACAGGGCTTCTCCATAATACGGATGTTGATATCTCCGCCGGGTCCTGTGTATTTAATGGCATTGCTGACAATATTTAGAAGGATCTGGTTTAAACGGAGCTTATCTGTAAATACATCTTCGTTTTTAACATCCAGTGTGTCGATATAGAGGTTTTGCTGTTTTGCAACGATCTGGCCCTGGATAATGGTGCGCAGGTCATTGAGTACATCCGGGATATGTACCACATTTTCCTCCAGTTTTACATTGCCGCTTTCAATCCGGCTTATGTCCAGTATCTCATTGATCAGACTGAGAAGATGAGAACCGGAAATATGAATCTTTTTTAAGTAGTCCTGTACCAGACTCTGGTTTTCAATATGAGCCTGCGCCAACGCGGCAAAACCGATGATGGCATTCATCGGGGTACGGATGTCATGGGACATATTGCTGAGAAATGAGGTCTTTGCCCGGTTTGCCTGTCTGGCTGATATCAGCGCATTTTTAAGTGCTTCCTCCTGTGCCAGCTCCTGCTGCTTTTCTTCTGAAAAATCCCTTGCAACATAAAGAACGGTCTGTACCTTTCCGTATTGATCCCGGTTCTTTACGATCAAACGGGCCTGAAACCATCTTCCCTGTGGATTGCGATACTCCGTTACTATGGTATTGGTATTTTTCAGGCGGTCCGACAGAGTATGAAAGTCCAGAAACGCCCGCATATCATCCCGCATATCCGGTGCCATAAATGCATTAAGGATATTCTCTTCTACATCATCAAAATTACCACCGTCCCCGGCTATGAGGCCCATGAGGGGAACGCTGTTTAACACCGTATACCGGTGGGTATCAAGATCCGCAATAAAAATCGTGGAGTAGATGGTTGATAAGGAAGAGATTACCTCTGAATGCTGTTTTTCCATGGCAAGGGTATCTTTCAGGATCTTTTCCTGTCTCTTTTGCTCCTTGACAATGGTATCTACATCGTAGTGATAACCGCTGAGGATATATCCACCGGGTACTGCTTCGGCCGTTCCTCCGCAGCGCACATAGCGTACCCCCAACGAAGGATGTTCCCAGAGATAAGTATTCTCGGAGTGAAGTCCCTGTTCCATCTGTCGGACGGAATTAAGGACTGATGGAACCTCAGAAGGGACAATATGGGAAAACCATGCATCATAAATCTCTTCCGGGGACAGATCCTGAGCTTTGATGCCCAAAAGCTCCCGCATCAGGTCATCCGCTTCCATGGTAGGTGCCTTATCTTTGATCAGTTCAATATGCCAGGTGCCCATTTTAGAAGTGGAAAGAATACGATGTATCTCTTCCAGTTTTTTGTTGCTTTCCTGCAGCTGGAGCTTGTAAGCATCATCCTTCTCTTTTTCTTTCTTTTCCCGGACTAAAAGATCAGCATTTTGCATTTCCATATTTCCCATGCGATTTATTTCACCCATATTCCACTATTCCTTTATTACAGTAAAATCAACGGGTGTTTTTCCTTCACTTTCTTCGTAGAGAGCATGGAAATCATCTTCACTGCTGATATCAGATGGAGAAATAGCACCCTTTGTTTCAAAGCTTGCTTCCCCCTTGTCATTGTAGGAAACAGATGCGTATTTCACATCGTTTAACAGGTATCTTCCCTGGGCATCTGTTGTTACATCTTCCTCTGCGTACTGACGAGGGGTGTTATAATAAAGGATGCCGCCGTCTACGGTTACCGGATAAGCAGTACCGCCTGTCTGGATGGATGCAAGAAGCTGTGCTTTCCCGTTGTTTTCAACATAAAGGATTGCATCGGTTCCACAGTTGATGCCATTATCTTCATAGGTACTGGTGCAGGCAGCAAGAATGTCGCCCTCATAGCCGTTCAGGTTGATATAGGCATAACCGGAACCGACCGGAAGACCTGCGATGATCTCATCATAAGAGGCATAAGCGGCTCTTGTAAAGGAAATAGCCGGTACTTCAGAAATTCCGTCAAAGAGAGCAGTAAACTGTTCCTCAGTTTCAATGCTGTTGTCCTCTGTGCTGTCCTTTTGGGCTGCCTCACGTACAAATCCGCTGTAAGAAGTTTCAGAATCTCCTGACTGGGTTTTCTCAATACATCTTGTATAGGTAAGTCCGTTGGAGTCTGCGTTGATCTGCATTTCTCCGTACTCTGTATCGGTGCATGCATATAAAGTGCTGTCATCGCAGCGCAGCGGGTGGTTTTCGTCACCAAAAGCAAGGCCCACATTCACAAGCTTGTCTTCCCCGTTGTATGCGTAAAAAGATGCTTCTGTGGCAGTGCCGTCTGTGGCCGATACATGATCGGATACAGCCAGAACATAGGCTGTGGAGCCGGTAAGCTGGATATAGGCAAAACCTTCGTTTTCTCCGCTAAGGCAGCTGATGATATCATTGTAGCTGTCAAAAGTATCTGTATTCGCCTGTTCCTGAATGAAATCGGCCGGGATAAAATCCGAAGCCCCTTCTGTCGCAGCTTGCGTTGCAGCCGTTTCCTGTGTTGCCTCCTGTGTTGTTTCCTGTGCAGCCGAGCTGGCTGTCGTCTCCTGCGCTATTTTCTCTGCTGCCGCCTGTCCGCAGCCTGTGAGCAGATTACCTGCCACTGCTGCTGCCACCATCCATGTTACATATTTTCTCTTCATCTTGAATTCCTCCTGATCATTTTAATACCGGACCGTCATTCGACAATATCATTGTATTCTGTGGTCCTGACATGTTTCGATTTATCTTTTTATGTTCCTCTCCCAGAAAGTTGACCATCTTCTCTTTCTCTGCTTTTTTCTGCAGCAAGGTCATCTTGGTCGGAAGATAGGTTTTGACGTCAATCTCTTCATTCAGCTGCCAGCTCACTGCCTTGTAAGCAGAAGTGCTTGCATTCTTGATAACTGCATTATTATTTGTTCTTAAAGTTCCATCCTGATCATATGCAACACCATTCGACGCTAAGCCTGGATCCGGCAGCAGATTTCCCTTGCTGTCAGTCAGATCTTTCAGCCACTGCATGGTAAAGGAAAAACCTTCTCCCATCCAAGTGGCTACAGGCTCTCCCTTTGCATCCGTCCCTTCTTGCATATCTCCAGGCAGATAGCTTTGCTTTGTCAGCTGATCCAGTGTCAAAGTCACCTTCTCTGCCCGTAAAGGATCATACATGGTTACGCAGTCTGTTTTTACTCCCTCTATCTCTCTTTCTTCCAGACCAAGGATTGTCCGGTAATGATTACCGCAAAGAAATGCCACCGGACCTTTGTCTGAATCCATAGCCGACAAAAGGGCTGTTTTCAGCTTCTGCTTTGTCACTTCTTTTTCTTCTGCCTTCTTTTCGTCTGTCCATTTCTCACCAGTTAAGTTCTGCTGATAAACCTCCACTTCATTGACAGCTGCATTCGGCATGACCTTCTGGATCAGATCTGTATAATTTGCAATATTATTGGCACTATCACTGTTGGCAAACGCAAGATCTTTCATAGGGCGGTAAGCACGGATCGTAGTCTGATCCAGATCTACTCCACGATATTTCAGAAGAGAGGACAAGGCCACAGCCCAGCACCCGTTGGATGTTTTCTGCATCATAGGCTGTTCTACATTTTTCATCATAATATGAGAAATACTGCCGTCTTCTCTCTTGGTGATCTCCGGTTCTTCTGTTTTTCTGTTTTCCAGATTCTTTTCCGCCCGGTCTGCCGTCCGTTCTATGATCTGCAGATTCTGGATCCGATGCTCCAGATATTTTTTCAATTTTTCATTGTCTGCACCAAACTCTTTTTTTATCTTCTTCAACATGGTTATCTGGTTGGAATTGATACCCCGACCCAGTTCTTCCCTTTGCAGCGCCGGATATTGATTCAAGAACGATCTGTATCTCGAGTAAAATTCCTGCTTCCCGTTCTTTTCCCGCTGTTTTTCCCTCTCTTTTTTAGGCAAGGCGGCGAAATTCTCTGCTTCCTTTTGTTTTTTCAGCTTTATCTCTGCCATTTTCTGTTCCAGCTCTGCATAATACCTCTTTTCAAGGGGTACCGTACGGATTTTGGAGCCTTCTGCCAGACTTCTTTTTAGCTGGCCAAAATTCAGGGAAATCTTTTTTCTGTTATCCGTCTGACCAGCTGCATATCGATCATCAACCCATTGAAATTCCCTAAGACCATTCCCTTGTTCCATTATCTCAAGCATATGGACGATCGCCTGTTTGCGAAGGCGTCCATCCTCGCTTCCCTGTCCGTTAATGCTCTGTACCCTTTTCTTCGTCTGTAAATGGAGCATCAGATAATTTTTACATGCACCGTAAAGTCTTTCTCCTAGATCCGGATCGATCTCCTGCTTGTTAAGGCTTGCCTTATAGACCGCAGCCTCATATTCATTTACTGCATCCCAGACTGCATCAAATTCCTTCCCGTGTTTGGTTCCAAACAGGCTGACCTTTGTATCCCGGATCGCATCAAATGTATCCAGGATGGCCTGTCTTTTCGGGTCGATCTGTTCTTTCTCTTCTTCCTTTTCCTGTGGCATTTGCTCCTGCAATGCCTGTTCTGCTTCCGGCTGCTCTTTTTCAATCTTTACCGGATTCTCTTTAGCTTCCTCTTTATTTTCTGCTTCTTTATTTTCTGCCTCTTTGTTTTCTTCCTCTTTATTTTCTGCCTTTTTCTCCAGTTCCCGCAGATCTATCTTCTGACGAGCGGAATCTGCCTTTCCTGTCTTCAGATACTCTTTCTGGATCTTTTTATAATCATGGTATACTTCCCCTCCCGTTCTTACATATTTATTTTTTTCATCTGTACTTAGAGAAATATACCAACCACTTAGAACCGGTGCACAGGCATAGTTCAGTTTAGCACCCGGAAGTCCTGCTTCTTTCTTGAAGTAAGATTTCAATGCCATCTTATGTTGATTGCTGTGTGTAATTTCAGTAAGCAGTTTATCCATTGAATACTCGCCGTTTGTCATACTCTTGTGATACGCATATACAGACAGCATTTTTTCCAATGACATCAGTTCGTCCCCAAAGTCCCGCTGATACTGCTCTCTAAATTTTTCCCACAATTCCTGTAGCTTTTCAAATGTCATATTCCATCAGCCTTTCTTTTCCTGAGCCGCCTTACTATAAGGTCATCATCTTTTTATTGATTCTTTATCCTTGGAACAACTCTATCATATCATACCATATAGGACAAGTGTGGGACAAAAACAGGCTTGCATTATTTTATTTTAAAAATGTAAGCACAGTGTGGATCACTACCAGTCCGGAAAGGATCAGCACCTGCTTTCCCCTGTGTTCCGTCAGCAGCCCTGCAAACTCCCTCACAAGAGCATTGGGCCAGAAGTACCACTTGGAATCTGCACCCATACCTACCGCACGCATCTTTACCCGTCTGGCAAAGAGTCCGCTGCGGAATACATGATAATTACTGGTAGAAAATGCGATCTTTGCATCAGAAGCCTGTTCTAAGATCTTCCCCTTGGAAAATTTCATATTTTCGTAGGTATTAACAGAACGGTCTTCCTGCAGAATATGGTCTTCGGGGATTCCTTTGCTTATGAGGTAACGTTTCATGGACTCACTTTCGGATATGACCTCATCGCCCCCCTGTCCGCCGGAGGTTACAAAGATCAGATCTTTTCCTGTTTCTTTCAGCTGAGCATTCCGAAATGCGAGGGCACGATCGATCCGCCCCTGTAAAAGAGGACAGGGAGTTCCGTCTTTTCGGATGCCGCAGCCTAAGATGATCACATAATCTTTATCATATTCCGGCTGATACCGGGATGTGATCCGGTTTGCAATCATCAGGCCGATCATCATACATTCAAAATAAAGATATCCGGCTGTAAAAAGGTTGACCACCAGCTCATGGAGCCGTGGAAAATGGATGTACCCGGCCAGACTACTGTCTGTCAGGATCATGAATATCTCCCCTCCTGTCAGTAAAAATGCCAGCAAGATCCCCAGAATATTTACAAACCGCTTTCCTTCATGGCGAATCAGGGCGATATTGGAAATGCAAAGAGAAATAGAGATCAACAGTACAAAGGGGCTTGTGATCAGCATATAGGTTCTTGCAGATGTCCTTAGCAGGGCAATGATCTGCCCCACATTGCGCTCTTGGGGCCGCACATTGTATACAAGATGGACCAACAGCCTTGTATGATCTATCAGCACCGATATGAGGAACAGGGCAAATCCCATATAGTAGACCGTGTTATAGGAATAGGGATTGTAACGCAGCTGTTCTTTAAATGCCTTTAACAATAAAAAAATCGTAACAAGGAAAAAAGCCGCCAGGATCATACTGATCGGCAGCACATTCTCCTCAGATCCGGCCGCGCCAAAGGCTGCAAGAAGAGCCCCTGTGACGGCTGCAAGGATCGCTATATTCCAGATATGGGGCTTTTTATCCCGTGTATCAAACTTCATGGTTATTCTCCGAAATAAGTTGCAGTTTAGCCATACATCTTCTCGTTTCCATATTCATGAAAACGAGAAGCCTGGTGGTTTTATTTTTAAATCTTCCGGCTTTTTACTTCTGACAGATCGGACTGTTTCTTTGGCACTGTGTGTTTTCTGGGTTCTGAGCCTGTAAGCTTCCTTTCGCTATGGTTAAGCTCCGATGGCCTGATCGGATCGATGATCCGATTTTTAGCCAGATTTTTGACCGTTGCAGGAAGGAAGGTGGTAATGCTCACCCCCTCCTTCATCGTATTGTTCACTGCTCTCCAATTGGCATTCTCACAAGCACCATTGGCATAGGATACCAGCTTATCACATTTTAACTCATGATCCCTATAGGTAACACCTTTTCCGGTAAGTGCCGCATCAAGGGAAAGCTCTCCTTTGTCATTGGTCAGATCCTGAAGCCACTGGGCATCAAAGGAATACTGCTCTCCAAAGATATTATCCTTATATTTTTCTACTTTGTATCCCTCGTCTGCCAGTTCGTTCAGTGTCATTTTCGTTTTCGTGGGGTCATTGGGATCATGTAAGTATACATACTCCTCTTCTTTTCCGTCTACTGTCACTTTTTCGTAGCCGTAAATGGTCTGATAATGATCCTTCATCAAAAGTGCAAGGGAACCTTTGTCTGTCTCCAGGCTTCGCTTGAGCACGGCCCGCATCTTATTTTTAAATTCTTCCCGCTTTTCACTCTTTTCCTGCTCACTCCAGGAATTCCATGGATGTTTTTTATCACCCATATTAAAGTTATCCACACTTGTCTGAACGGAATTTAATGCAGTATCAGGGAGCACCTTCATGATCAGTTCCCTGGACAGATCAATGGAATTATACCGATCCGCATTTACATTGCTAAGATTGTTCTCCTGGCAGATCTTTTTATCAGGCCGGAAAGCACGGATGGTTTCCTGATCCACTTCTACGCCTTTTTGACGCAGCATAGACGAAAGAGTGACCGACCAGCAGCCACTTATGGTATGCTGCATCTGCGGCTGGGTCACATCCTGAAGCATCACTTTCGTCGTGTCACCATCTGCATTTTTTACGATCTGTGGGGCTTTTGCCTGTCTCTGCCTGAAATTCTCTTCCGAGTTTTTCTCCAGTTTCCGGATCTTTTTCAGCCTTTTTATACGCTGTTCCAGATACGTTTCCAGACCCGGAACGGTCTTACCAAGCTGCTCTTTCAGCTTTTTCAGATCTTCCGGCTTGTTGGAGTTGATCTGATTTTCCTTGTCCGGATGATCCTGGATGAATTGATCGTACTGCCGGAAAAACTCTGCTATTCCGTTTTCCTGTTTAATCCAAGCACGTTCCTCGCGTGGCAGATTCTGGAATTTACGCTCCGCTTCCTCATCATAAGCAGGCACATCCGGTTCCTCATCCAGTTCTTCTTCCGGCTCTTTTGGGGACTCTTCCTTTGACTCTTCCGGCTGCTTTTCTGCCTCTGCTTTCTTTGCAGCAGGGTCTTTCACTTCTGGTTTAGGAGATTCAGCTATTTTTGAAGCTGTTTTCTCAGCCGTTTTTTCGGCTGTCTTTTCAGCTGCCTTTTCCTTATCTGCCACCTGTTTTTCCTTATCTGCCTCATCAGCGGGAAGAGCATTCAGTTCTTCCCCGTTAGTCCGCAGCCTGACAATGCTGTTTTTCATCTCCTGCAGCCTTCTTATTGCGATCTCCGTATCCTGCATACGGGCATAGCTGACCAGATTAAACAGTCTTGCCAGAAAACCGAAAAAGGTGCTATGCCGGTTTTCATATTCTTTCATAGCCTTGAGGGTTGCGTCTACGGATTTTTCCAGACTTTGCAGGGATCGCTCCTGCATGCTCTCGGCAAAATCCGGTTCATCTCCAGCTTCTCTCACACCGCACAGTCTTTGAAGGCGGTGCTTGGCTGTCCAGAATTCTCTTGAGCTTCTTCCGCCCCGGAAATCTCCCAGATACGCCCAATGAGCTGCCAGACGGTTCATTCCTTCCCCGATCTTTCGGATCTGTTCCCGTTCATAGTCTGCATCAAAAGTATCTTTTGTGGTCTGTTCTCTTGCTTCATCCGGCATAGCCGCTCCCCCTTTCTAATGAGAGAACATGATGTGCGTGGTGGTCTTATTTATTTTTTACAGGACTTTTCGCCGGTCCATCTGCCATATTCACCGTTTTTTTATTCTCAGGATTTATTTTAATCTGTTTTTCAGACTCTTTGGCAATCGTCTGCTCATTTTCATAAAATGCATGAAGGACTCCACGGATTTCCCGGGACGTGATTTTATCATTCTGGATAAGATTTTCATCCTGGATAAGATTTTCCTTGTCTCTCTGGATACTTCCGATCATATTTGAGAATTTTTCGGCAGCGCCCTTTGGCAGAGCTCCTGATTTCTCCAACTGGCTTGTGTAAAGGTTAAGGGTCACTAAGTCCTTCTTTACCTGATCCATATCCGGATTTTCATTCTTTTCCCTCTTGATCGCATCCTGTAATTGATTTAAAGATACCAGCTCCCTCTCGTATTGCTTTTCTGTCTCCCCGTCCTGTTTCTCCGGTATTTTCACGGAAATGTCTACCGGACCCAGAACGTTCATACTGTAATTCCACAGGCGCTGCTGTGCTTCCATAGCTTTAATGCCCAGTGCCCGTACCGGATCATCGGCAGGACGTTTTTTCAGATTATCATGTAATGTAAACTGCATCTTTCCAAAAATCTGGTTTTCCATATTTGTGATCTGCTGCGCTGTATTTTGAATGCTATCGTCACTTTTCTTATTTGTCTGATAAGATTCATAGAGTGACCGGCTGTTGACTTCTTCCGCCAGCATACCTTTCAGATCATTTGCTGCATCAATTCGCCTCTGGTTTCTGGTGGATACGTGGCGACGTCGGCGATTATTATAGTCATCGATCATCTGATTCAGGTCTTTCTTTGCTGCTTCCATCTGTCGGTAGAAGGCTTGCAGCTTTCTTTCCTTTCTCCAGGCGACTAGTTCTTCATCTCTTTTCTTTTCACCTTTGTTGTCGATGATTTCTTCCATTGCACTACTTGTATCTTCCGTTAAGATTTTGTGCATTTTCCTATAACTTTCGATATACTTGTCCAGAGCCTTATACATGTTCTTAAACTCATCGCTTCGTTTATTCATACGATTTCCACCGTTATTATACATACGCTTCCTAATATCGATGAGTCTGTCTGCTTCCTGTTGATGGAGAACATCCAGGGCTGTATAGTCAAGCTCCATTGCCTGTCGTTTTTCCGGTTCTTTTGGCTTCTGCTCAGTATATTGGATCGGAGATTTTTTTTGGTTTGGTCCCAAAGAATGTGGTACTTTTCGGTTCTCTGCAGCTTTTCTGTCTTTTTCTGCCTCGAGATGCTCATCATAATCACTTTGTGCCATTGTAAAAATATTCCTGGGATACGCTTCTACAATAGGGTTTCCTTTTCCATCTTTTACAATATTTCCATCTTTATCTTTCGCATAAATGATTTCCGTAGTCAGTTTTTTCAGATCAAGCTCTCTCCACTCATCATCCTTTACAATGTGGATGGAAGATTCCTTATTTTGGATTTTTCCGTTGGAACCAATTCGTAATTTTTGATCTTTCTTTCCCTCTTTGACCAACTTCTTCAAATGATCCAACCGAACCTGTGCTGCTCTAACCTGCTCCTGTTTGAATTCGTATGGCTTTAAAAGGTTAGAAAGATCTTCCTTAGTCATTTTTCCGATGGCATCTGCCATTTTAGGGGTGATGATCTTCAGATTTGACGAATTGGCCAAATTCTGTATGCCACCTTCTACAATATCTCCGAAGGAATTATCATTATCGATTCCCAGAACTCCCAAAAGCTTTGGATTTTCCGGATCGGAAAAATCCTGCTTTAAGAAAAAGTTATTTGCATGACGGTCCGTATTTCCGCACAGATAATCCAGAATCTGAAGATCTGCCAGAGAGCTGAGCATTTCTTTTGAATTAAACTGTTTCCGATCCATTTTTGTATAAAATGGATCCGTATATAACATATATCCAAAGTCCGCTGTATCCAGTCCGGCCGCTTCTGTCATAACTCCCTTTATTTCTTTGTTTCCGTCTTTTATCGTGATCCTTTTGCTCTCAACCAGCAGCTCCGGAAATCCCAATGCTCTGGCAACATCACTCATAGCGCAGGCACGACCGGCAATCTTGTCCCCGGTACCCAGACCTGTTTCTTCCAATATGCCATGTCGGTTAAAGTTTTTTCCCACTTCGATTGCCAGATCTCTTATTATCTTATGAAATGCAGAATTGCTCTTTGCCTTAGCCGGGATCCATGTTTGCTCGTTTATGAACTGCTTCAAAGTAGGCATTCCGTTTTCTTCCGGTGCCATACCCGCCATTGTATAGAATCCCAAAATTCTAAAATCTTGATAATTTTGTTTTAACAGAAAATCAAAGATTGTCGCGTATTTTGGATATCTCTTTTTATATTTTTTAAACAAATCTTTTGCATCTTCTAGTTCTGATTTTTCTTCCACCTCCGGTGTGAAGAAACCACGATGGCGGACACCATTTTCGTCTGTATATTCTACCGCCTCGCGGCTGCTCATAGCGCCGCCGATTTTTTTCTGACTGCGGTTATTAAACTCAATGGATGCACTTTTCGTTCCCCGAAGCACACTGGCAAGAGGCGGAAGCTGATCCGGTGAAAGGCCGCTTAACTGATTTTTATTCTGAACCAGAAGGTTATTTAAGGCCTCACAGGTATGCTTTAGATGATCTGTAACCAAAAATACATTCAGGTCCTTAATGCATTTTTCATGCAGGTCCTGCAGCTCTTTATGCTCTTTCTCTGTCATAGGAAGATAGCTGCCGGAACGGTTATGACGGATATAATGAAGCTGCATCTTGGATAAAAGCTGCTCCATATCCTCTTTTAAGAGCTGATCTCCCTTCCATTTGAAATCCCCCTTCTTTCGTACGGTCTGCCACAGATTATACATCTCTTCATAAACGGTACCGGCCACAGCAGCATAATAAGGAGATTCCTTATTTACAAGCGGCAGTGCGCCATCATTCCGGGTCTGCTTAGGTGCATCTTCCGGTTCCACTTCCCGCATGCCTTGAGGTCTGGGTTCACGGGCTTCGGCATCCCGAAGCATCTGATCATATTGCTTCGAATCTTCCTTTATGTTCTTATAGTTATCCGATAAGCTGGATCCGTTATTCAGAGTATGGATTTCCAGCACTCTCCAGAATTTTTCCAGTTCCTCCCGGAAATTTTCCAGGCTTCTTTCATTTTTAAAGAAGTCATTCATATTGTGTTTCGGTTCCAGCCCAAGTTTAGTATAAAATTCGTACAACATATGATAATTGTAATCCGAATCGTATAAGGTGTCTGTGTCATTTACCTGTCCCATCATGAATTCTAAAGCCTGATCCACAATTTGGGCTTCTTCTCTGGTTAGTGAACGCAGTATCTGTTTCCACTCCTGATCCTGTGTCTTTTTATCGTTTGGGATTGAATATCTCATACTGTTTTCTCCTCTCTAAGGCAATTTCCTCTGATGGGGTTTCTAAAAAGTCAGTGTATCTACCGTTGGTACCAGCTGAATCAGCTGTTCTTTATAATATGCAATCAGCTGTTCCCGATTTGGCATATCCCGGCGGATGGTGCGGCGCAGAAGGCGCATATAGCCGACGATCTTTGCCTTATTCTCTACCTCATCCAGTCTTTCCCGCTCCTGTGTTCCCAGATATAAAGCCAGTGCCCTGCGCCAGAAGGTTTTGGATGTTTCAAAGGAAAATCCCAGGAAATTAGGGATCACATCATGATCCAGCTCTGCAAAGCCTACAAAGGAATTGAACATGGAACCCAGTTCAAAGATGGGATGTCCCATGCAGAGTGTATCCATATCGATCAACAGTGCTTCTCCGTCCCGTACCATAAGGTTGTTGGTATGATAATCTCCGTGCATCATCGTATGCTGATCCGGCACTGCTTTTACCATATTATATAATTTATCTCCGATTTCTTCCGGTAAATGCTCCTTGTCAAAAGCAGCCCAGTTAAGAGCCACTTCCTTCATATCCGGCATATCTCCCGGTTTTACCTGGGTGCTGTGGATCTGTTTTAACATATCTGTATAGTATTTTAACGGCAGTTCCAGATGCTCCGGGTCCCTAATGATCAGTTTGGAAAGTGGTTCTGCCTCTAACAGCTCCATAACAGTGCCATAATTCTCCCCAATCAGAACTACATCATAAGGAATCGCGGTGTTGATTCCAAGTACCAGTGCGGTTCTTGCCAGTTCCCGCTCTCTCTGAATCTCCGGAAGTGCATTGGGATTAAAATAGACCTTGATAATGGTTTCTGCATCATAGCGGTAAACGGCACCATTGGCACCTTTTCCGATGAGCTCACAGCCATCTACACTGAAATGGCGGTAAGCCTTTTTCACATGGATCATTTCTGTAAAGCCGGTCATATCCAGGATCTCATAAACCTCCAGCGATACATTGATCATGGTAAGCTTCGAGGTCTCCTTTCTCAGTCGTAAGAGGACACGAAGTCCTGCACTGGAGATATATTCCAGCTTTTCAGCATCTATGATGATCGGCAGCCCCGGTGCTGCCTCTCTGGCCTTCTGGATCTCGGCTTCTACCTGTGGTGCACTTGACGCATCAATCCTCTTGCCCGGAAAGATTGTCAATTTCTCATCCTTTACAGTATAGCTGATCTGTTCCATCCTCTCATACCTCCTCAAATATGATTTCGATCAATCGGTGAAATTCCTGCCATGCAGGTGTATCAGATAGTTCTTTTAAATTCTCTGCCATACCCCGAAACAGCCATGCCTGTTCTCTAGGGTCTTTTTGATTGAAATTCTGCCAGATTGCATGTCCTTGTCTGCGCCACTGGCAATAAAGAGAGCGGATATTTGCAAGCTTATCACCCAGATAAAGGATCTTTATATCCCGATCTTTCGTATCTGCCACGATCTGCAGACCTTCCTGCTTGCGGATCTTCCAGGTTTCTTCTGCCGGAATACCGTCTCTTTTATTTTCTGTTTCCGAAGCCACCAGTTCTGCCACCCGGTCTCCAAACCGGTTTCGGATCTCTTCCATCGGCACCCCCGCATCTTCTACTACATCGTGAAGAAGCGCCGCCGCGATCACCTCCTGTTTATCTGTCATGGAACCAACAATGGCGGCTACCTCTGCCGGATGCAGAATATAAGGAGTATTCTCCTGTCTGCGCTGCATGCCATTATGAGCCTGTGCCGCAAATATAACTGCCTGCGTTACCAATTCCTCCACTTTGTTTCCTCCGTATTGCTTGTATGTCCTCTCTGATTCTGACGAAGCTGTTTTCTATCTGACCTCTTCGTTCTGTCTTTATTATAGCAGTCCCTGTGGGACAAGTGTAGGACAAAACCAGAAACAATAAATCAAAACAATAAATCCGATATTTACCGCTCCCAGACCGTCCTTTTGTTCTTCGCGGCCTCTACCATCTGATCCAGTGTATTCCTGTAGTCAATATCTGCACTGTCATCTGTATTCTGCCTGATATATTTTTCACGTTCCTGTTTTTCCAAAGCCTCTTTCTGGGACTGTTTCACCTTTTTGATCCAGCCGTCATCTACTTCGCCCTTAGCCCGACTGGTTTCTGTGGAAGCCGCTTTTGTCTCCTGTGTCTTCACATATTCACTGAGGGTATCTTTTACCAGACGGTCCATTGCCGTCCGGGACTCACAATGGAGAAACTGCTCTTCCAGCATGGTCTCTTGCTCACTGGTAGGATGAAGCTTTACCAGCTTCCAGAAGGTTTCCAGTGCCGTGTCATAGGCATTGTAGATGGCATAGGTTTCTTTTGCATAGGCTTCTATCTTCTTTTCCTTGCTGGTGTCCGGGTTAAACTGGTATTCTTCGCATACATCCTTCCAGCCATTCGGCTGCTTTAAGAAACGCGCCTGCATTTCCAGATCTACTTTCAGTCGCTCCTGCAGTGTAAGAAGCAATTTTTCTTCCTCACTGATATTCAGACCATGGTAGATCTTTGCCTTCATAATGTCTTCAAATCCTGCGTTCTGATCCTGTGTCTGAAATCCAATGGCTGTATAGCTTCCATCTTCCATTTTCCAGGAAGCATAATACTGGTTTTTGTCAATGACCATGCTCTTGTTTTTCTGAGGATCGTAGACGATGATACCGCTTTGTAATGTAGTAAAACGGTAGTTGCCATCGTCTTCTTCATATTCGATGGCATTTCTTCCGGTCAAAGTTGCCTTTTGTCCTACATCTGTACTTACCGCATTTCCATTCTCGTCCGTATATTCCACCTTGGTGGTGGTGCCGATTTCGGCCTGTGGCGTAATGGCCATGGTATACGGGATCTTAACAGGGCCGTTGACACTGTAGCTGGTGCCGGATCCGGAACCGGTCTGTTTACACTGATAGACCCAGATCGCCTGGTCGCCGGTTACTGCCACAACCCATTCTGTCCCGTTTCCTTTCTTTTCAGAAAGAACCTTCATACCGCTGCTCAGATCAGAAAGGCGGATGATGCCATGGTTGCTGTTTGTATAATCCGGCATCCAGATGGTAGTAGTTGGGTCGTCATCCTCACCGGATTTAACCTGATAATATACGGTATCTCCATCCGGAGTCTGTACCAGGTTCTTTCCGTCCTCCATTTCCACCGTATCGAAGCGTTCAGCAGAAGCTTCATTATCCATCAGCTTGATCTCAACCGTGTCTATAAAGTCTTGTGTTTCATATGTTTTATTGCCGGCTTCATCTGTAAGCGTTCTTTCTGCTGTCACATATTTGATATTGTAGCTTTCCAGTTTTGCCGCATTGGTACGGTATATAACAGAGCCCATACCCACATCGGAAGAAGTCTTTGATTCTGATTTGTCATAAATGGCAAACAGGATATTGCCATTTGTATCATGCTGATTTAACAGGTACTGATAATTATCACCACTTACAGCTGCAGGTCTGGCAACATTGTTCATTATGATACTATAATTCACTGATTTATTAGTGATCGCAGATTTCTCTTCCCATTTCACAGGAGTGCCTTCCTGTTTTGATCCGTTTTCTCCTGCCGGCACAGTTCGCTCTATGGTGGTATTCCAGTTTCCGCCACTGGCTTCCTGATAGGCCTTTCTCCAGTTGTAATCATCCTGCTGCTCTGTATTGTCTGTTTTATACATATCAAAGTAGCGCTGGAAAAGGCGGCTGAAATAACCCAGGTTCGTATCATTTTCCAGAACATCATTCTTGCGTACTTTTACAGCACAAAGGCGATAATCGTAGGAGTCAGTCTTACCGTATCCCGAATCCAGTTTGAACCAGGTAAAGTAGTTTGGACACCGCTCCAGTGTCTCCTCGTAGGAATAAGCAGTCGCCTCCCAGATAACGACCTGCTGGTTTGCGACGGCATTGGTGGAGCTGAACTGAATTCCGCCACCGGTACTGTCTGCAGAATACATCCTGAAGCTACAGAGCAGAGAGTAAGGAACTTCATCTTCTTTGGTGGAATCCAGCGAAACATTCAGTCCGATCAAAAGAGTGGAACTTCCGTTCATAGAAACACTGGCAACAGAATAAGTAAGTTTGCTGGTATCTATCTGGTTCTGTATGGTTTCCTGGTCGTCTGAATCTGTCCAGTGAAACTTACGGTTAAAATAATCCAGGATGCTGACAAAGATCATATAAGAGGCATCTAACTGCTTTACAGGTTTTCCATTGCCGTCTAACAGCGTATACTTCATATCGTACATACTGTAGTAAAGATATTCCGTTCCATACCGCCTGCTGGCATCTCTGACTTTACCGCTGAAAAGACGCTGATTTCCGGGAAGATAACTTTCATACAGCTTGCGGACCGCAGAATAGGTTGAATCATCGTAGGATGCACTGCTATCTTTGCCCAGACGGACGTCTAAGATCGCATATTTACGGGTGATCGTATTATAGCGGATCAGACAATAAACCTCCCAGTTTGATTTCGGTTTGTAACTGCTGTCCTCTTCTTTTCCCTCAGGGATCGTCCAGTTGATATGTTCATGCTCCGGTGCCGTTCCGGTATAGCTTAAACCACTTAGAAGATTCTGTGTATCTTTTCCGTAAAATACAGTTTCATAGCAGTAGATTACCGTATTTCCGTCATCCACAAGATCAAGGATCACAAAATCTTTCAGGTCTTCTGCTTTTGTTGAGTGATAATCCGGTATGAAAAAGGCAGAAGTTCCCTCTACCTTCCAAAGTTCCGCGTGATCTTCTGCCTGATTTTCGGTCATGGCGCCCTTCACATCAGAGGGCATTTCTTTTTCATATTCTTCATCCAGTGTGCTCGGCGCATCTTCCCCCGTCATTTCTTCAATGTTATAGGTTTCACGCTGGACGTACTCCCCTTTTTCTTTGTCATAAACGATGGCGGCATTGGAACTGGTAGCCACCGTTTTCGCCTTGCTGCTCCTGCCGCCGAATACAGAATTACAGCCGCACAGGTTGAATGTAAGCACTACAGCAAGCAACCCGCTTAACACTCGTTTTACCATCCTATATCATTCCTTTTTTATAAAATGATTTGAAGTCAAAAGATATTTTTTTCCTCTGATACCGAATCGCTACGTGCTTTGCACTCTCGCAGCTCTAATGTCACAGGGGCTGTATCTCATAGCAGCCTGCACCTTCTTCCGGAGAGAACAGGATCCGGCAGTCTCCTATATCAAACCACTGTCCATTCTGTACTTTATAAGGGTTTTTCCCTGTAAAGCTGGAATTGATCGCATCATCTAACCGGGCAGCAAAGCTGCTGATCCCGTAGCAGAACAGGCGGAGCACCTGAGGATCGTAGGTTTCCCCCTTAGAAGCATCTGTACTGCTGTTATCAAGGACTGTTTTGATCCGAATCCTATAACCGCCGCTTCCGCTTATCTTTTCCAGTGACAAAAGTTCGGTTTCTGATGAACCGTTTAAGGAGCACCAGGAGATCTTGTCCTGATATACATGGAAGGTTCTGGCTCCGTTTGTCTGGTCATAGGCGATACGCCCTACAGACTGAACTGCCCCCATAAGAGCAGACCAGCCGGACATGGCAGAAGAGTCCTGTCTTACAAACAAATGTGGCTTTTGTACCTTCACGCCGGCGATCACACGGTAATCTGTCTGGAGGACACCATTGCTGTCTGTGATATAAAAATCCGGGGTCACACCGTTTATGAGACAGCTTCCGTCTGAGCACAGATAATAGGTACTGCCGTTTACATCTATGTAATCCGTTGCCATACTGCCGTCTGCCAGACAGTAATAATAGGTATCACCTGTTTTCACCCAGCCGGTCTGCATCACGCCCCGTGAATCGAAATGGTACCATGTTCCATCCACGCTGATCCATTCATCCTTTGCAAACTGGGTATTGGTCTTGTAATAATGCCACCCCTGGCTATCCTGATACCAGTTTGGGTTAGCAGCAAACGCTTCTGTTGACATCAGACCGGCCAGCAGCAAAGCTGTCATTCCTGTTCTGATCCGGGTTTTTTTCCAGATTTTCTTCATATGCATCAACCTCCTGTATCTAATATGGCTCTATCTCTGAAAAAGACAGGAAAAATTCCTGTCCTTTTCAGAGAGGCCGTCACAAAACATCTGATCCGTTTTGCGACAGCCATCCCATATCCTGCACATTTACTTTGTTTCCGGGGTTGAGATCGTATAGTTATACGGTGAATCTTTGGAAGATTCATTTACCCAGGTGATCATTGGCTTTAAGGATAAGCGCAGCACAACGATCAAGATGAAGATCAGCAGATAACCGATCACTGCATTACGTAAAGAGCTTTTTGCCTTCTCTTTCTCCTGCGGTTCATCAGCCTTTGCCAGCTTCACTCCAAGAATAACGCACCAAACGGCGCCCAGTGCAGCAACGATCGCGATCGCCGGTCCTAAGACCATATTTAACAATTTGATGATCGGAACTGCTGCCTCTGAAAATGGGTTACTTGAGGTTAATAACATGAGATACATACGGTTTCCTCCTTTTTATTTTTTTCTATATTTATAAAAACCTGCCAAAGCAAGTTTGAATATAGACCAGATTTAAGTCTTTTTTCTTCTTCTGACAAACGAGCGATATGTCAGGATCTCCTGCGAAGCTGCAGGCTTCCTGCTCCAGTGAGAAGTATCCCTATCACCACAACCGCAAGAAGAGTTGCCAGATGTTTATTAAACAAATGATACGTCTGCTTTACAAAAAAATGATAACTGCGGCTGTTTCCGGCTTTGTCCGAAACGTTGATCAGATACCAGCCCCCTTGTTTTAAGGTCTGTTCTGCCAGCTGTACTTCATTTCCGTCCCGGTAAACGGTAACCTGACTGTCTGCCTGTGCTTTCTCAAAAGAAACCGGGAGTTTTAAAGAGCTTCCCACAATGGATTTTGAAAAAGTCAAGGTGGGAGCAACGGTATCTTTCAGGAAAGATATGCGATAGTCCGGAAGACCTTCTGCCGAAAAGCGGATCTGATAATTTCCGTCCTCTGACAGATTCATACATATCGGATTTGTGATCTTTACCGGCTGACCTTCTCTGGTAATATGACCGATCTGGTATCCATCCGGTGCGATCAGGAAATTCTGACGGGTGTACCCGTTCTTTAAAATCTGAAAGGTAAAATGGTATTGATAGATCACCAGGTTATCGCCGGAATAATCAAACGGGCTGCAAAGCATTTCCAGTTCATAATTTCCCGGCTCGAAAAAATAATAGCTGTCGCCCGGATCATAGGTTTTGTTGTCCTTCATTACCGTAATATCGGTACTATCTTTAGAAGCCTGTAAGATCACAGGCCCGGAAGTAATGGCGCCGTTTGGAACGCTGACTTCCATCTGATACTGGTTTGGAAATGTATACTGATACCGGTTCGTTTCCCCGTCAAAGGTAAGCTGTACATCCTTTGCTTCCTCAAAGTTCAGATTAGAACCTCCCGCTGCAATAAGGTCCTGAAGCTGTTTTATTTCTTCTCTGGTCAGTGAGCCGGAACTGTCAGTATTATACTCTGACCAGTCAAACTCTGTCTCATCAGCAAGATTATCTGCTGTAAGACCATCTCCATTGTCTGACATGGCGTAGGCTGATAGGGGAAAAGCCACCACAAGCCCTAATGTCAGAAGGGTTCTGATCAATCTCTTCATTCTCTTACCCTATTATTTTACCTTTCCGGGGATCTTGGGTGTTTTTGCCAGATCGTCCTTTTGCAGGTTCTTTTCGTTGGCATAGACAAAACTTTTCGGTTCTCTTCCGCCATGTTTTGCCAGATGTTCCTGTCTTGCCTCTTCTACCAGTTCTTTATATGAGGTGCGCACTCTGGTTGGCAGATCCCCGGATTTTTTCAGGTCGCCGGACACATTTTCATCGGCCGCCATGGTCTTGCTGCTTTTTCCCGTGCTCCTAAGCTCTTTTTCCTCTCGAAGCTTGGTCAGCTCTACCTCCCACAGTGCCCTGTTTTTCGGGCTGTCAAAATATGCCATATCCCATCACCTCTTTCTTTTTTACTCTGCTGATGCCTGTGTCGCTGTATCATTCTTTTCCAGTGCATCAAGATAAGCCTGGGTAAGGGCTTCCATGCCTTCCAGCAATCCCTTGTTTTCCTTCTTCGTGATCGCTACAAAACCTTCCGGATCGGTATCCGTCAAGGTCTGTGCCTGAAAGATCTCCTCATCCTCGATCATGGAAACAGCTTCATCCTCATAACAGATGTAGGCTTCAATGGCTCCGTTTTCCAGCGCCTTGCGTCCGTCTGTCTCGGAATAAGTCTTTTCTCCGGCTGTTTTTGCCTCATTCAGCTTTAAAAGACTGGAAGAGGATACATTAGAAGAAATACCGATCTGGCTGTCATTTAAAGCAGCGATACTGTTGATATAATTGCCTCTGGAGGTAACGGCACACAGATAACCATAAGCATAGGGTGTGGTCATACCAAAGTTTTCACTTAAAGTGCCGTCATCTGTAATGGAGCCAATGGCCATATCTGCCTCCCCCTGCTCTAACACCTCTGTCAGCGGGCGGCCGCTTTCAACCGGTACAAAGGACACCTCTATGCCAAAGCCCTTTGCAATGGTAGATGCGATCCCCGGTTCCATTCCCTGATAGCTTCCGTCGTTTTCATCCACCCAGGCAAGGCGGCTTCTGCCGGTAGTAATGGCAACCCGTAGGGTGCCGCTTTTTTGGATGGCTGCGGTCTGATCACTGTCTTTCTTGGCACATCCGGCTGTTCCAGACAGAGCTGCGATCACACCAAATACCAGTAATGCTCTTATTTTCGTTCTTTTTTTCATCTTGTCTTACTGCCTCCTACATTGTAAACAGCTTTTCAATGCTCTTTGTGGTCTGGATATCTACACAGGTACGCATGGTGGGTGATGTCATAACAAAGGCACGGCCTCGTCCGTTGTTGATGATATCGTACTGCTCCCGTTTATTCAATGCACCTGATTTTTCATAAAGCTTACACAGGTCATTCATATCATTCGGTGCCAGCGGGAATATGAAAGAATACTGGCTGGCATTGATGATAGCCGTAGACTTTCTCTCCAGCTCTTCCGATCCCACAAAGTCCTTGATATTCTGGGTGATGATGATCTGCATACCATTGTATTTACGGATACGTTTTGCCAGCTGGTACATAAAGTCCAGGGCAATGGGGTATTTACTGTCGATAAATACATGGGCCTCATCAATTACAATGATGATCTTGCGGTCTGCATGATACATCATGTTATAATCACGGTTTTTAATGATCTCATTATCCAGCCATTTAAGAACCAGAAGCATCTGCGCATTGGCAATGGTGTTGTTTTTATTGGCCAGCAGAGACTGGAAGTTGAATACAATAAAGTTCTCTTTTGTAGAGATGGTTGCTTCTCCGTTCCACAGTGCCGCATTTCGTCCCCCGGAGGAGAACTTGGAAATATAGCTGATCAGGACTCGCAGGTTGTTCTTTGCATACTCACCGCTTGCCTTCTGATAATCATTTAAGATCTTATCATACAGGTCATCGAAGGTAGGGAAGTCTGCCGGTGTCAGCTTGCTAAGATCCGTAGTTGCATCAATCCCTTTTTCTTCATACATACGCACCGTCAGGTTATTCAGATACTCCAGAGGATCTGACTCGATCCCCGGAAGGATCTGCCGGTAAAATTCCTCCAGAAACTGCAGGTGTACATAAAAACTGGTGGTAACGCTTTCTGTATCTTCCCCCTGCTCTGTATCGTTTTCCTCATCGTCAGACAGGTTAGTGATGATATGGAAAGGATTTAATCGTCCCTGGGTCGCGCTTCCTACATCTATGATCTTACCGTTGAAGTTTTTTGCCATTAAGGTATATTCATTCTCCGGATCCAGAATGAAGATCTTGCTGTCCTCTGCCGCCAGCTGGGTCAGGATCGTCTTTGTAGCATAGGATTTACCACTACCACTCTTACCGATGATAACCGCGTTGCTGTTGACACGTTCTCTGTTTCGCAGGAAAAAGTTGATAAATACAGGTATGCCGCCGGTCTTTCCGATACAGATACCGCCCGGATCACAGAGATTATTGTATACATAAGGATACGCTGCCGCAATGGAACCGGAATGGATGCCCCGGCTGTATGCCGAGAAGGGATCCCAGGATGAGATCATGCTGGCTCCATAGGCTTCATACTGCATGGTCAGATTATCCTGTGTCTTAAATCCTTCCTCTGAGCACTGCCTGCGGATCTTTTTCTTTAAAGAGCGGGCTGCCAGCTCCTTTTTCTCATTTTTTTCCAGCTTCTTCCCAGATGCCATAGCGTTGCTCAGCTCGTAATCAAATACTGTGATATAGGTATTTACATCAAACAGCATTTCATTATCCCCCTGAAGCATCCTTAAAAGCTCCTGTAAGGTCTTTACATGCTCATTCAGCTCCAGGATACGGCTGGTTCTTCCTGTGTTAGCGCCCTGTTCCCTCAGTTCGTCAATGGCACGGTCAATCTGGCGGATTGAACGGTAACGGTCTCTTGGTGTCATTTTCATGACCACCTTGGTACTCATGGTATTAAAAAGAGTGGCACCCCAGGCATTGGGAACCGATACCGGATAATCACTGATCCTTAAGTTATGGGTGACAAGGCCGTCGATCTTAACGGTCCTTCCGGTAAATTCCAGTTCTTTCGGAACAATCCAGTCCATGTACTGATCCGGTTTCAGCTTCTTTACTTCTCTCTCATTAAACTTTTGAGTGAAATTGTATTTTAAAAATACGGCCAGATCCGGACCTTTTAAAATATCACACTTGATCTCCCTCTTACCAAAAGCTCTGACCGTCTCTTTCGCCTGATTTAAGATCTGCGCCTTATCCTGATTGCAGAACACCAGATAATGGAAAGGCACATAGACCAGATCCTTTTCATTGATCTGCTTTAGCTGGTCAAGACGGTCCTGAAGAATCCCTACACGATCTGTCAGCTCCTCTTCTGTAAGAAGTCCGTTCAGATAAGCTTCTTTTAACTGCTCCAGTTTTTTATTCTCCGTGCGGACATAATCATCATAGACCATAGGCCGGTCCACTTTCACCATGATCGCCGTTTCGCCCATGGCGATGGTACGAAGTAGCGCCCCGTAGGTACGGTCGATCAGGCTGTTTTGTGTTTCCCGGTCCATGAACCTGAATTCGATGGATGGGATATGGACGACAATTCCATAATACTTGCCTCCATATTCAATAAACTGTCCGTCGATCCCGGTAAATGGTACCAGATCCCAGGTCTCCGGTTTATGTTTCTTTCCGGCCGGTGCCGGAGTAGCTCCTCTTGTGAATTTTCGCTGCCTTACGGCAAAAGCGACTGCGTGGAGCAGGATCACATAGGTCTTCTGGTCATCGATGGGTACTAACAGGATAAAAGTAAACACCAGAAAGAAGGAGCAGATCCAGATCCTGAATGGAAGATCGGAAAGGAGTACTGCCATGATGACGCCTCCGCCGATCAGTCCCACGATCAGATCCGGTATCTCTACGCCTTTAAAAAATTCCAGATTGACCTTTGTTTTTTTCGGTATTATCCTCATCTTTTTCCTTTCCTCTGATCTTCATCATTGATACATCTTGTTACGATTGCTTGTGCTTATTGCTTGTTACTGCTTAATGTTATTACTTTTTGTTATCTTTCTTTTCCTTCGGCTTGTTGATATCCAGATTTGACAGTCTTTCACGCTTGGAAGTTGCCTCGTAAACCGGGATACCAAGGAAGCTGCGGCTTACACACTCAGACTGGCCTGCTTCATTGATCATGTTCTTCTGGCGTACACCCCAGCCATGGCTGAAGTTGTAATTGCCGTTCTTATCACGTTTATAGTGCTTGCCGTAATGAGACTTCACATGAACATTTCCGGACTTATCCTGAACCTTTTCCAGTCCGGTCCAAGGATTTCTGCGTGTATACATCTCGCCTGTTACTGTATTCCTCTGACGTTCTACGCCAAAGTTCCTTGTATTCGTCAGGTTGCCATCGGAATCGTAGGAACGTCCGAATCCGCCCAGATAAGAAGTGGTTTTACTTCCGTCTGCTGCTACATGGCTCTGCATTAAGTTGCCCAGACTGATATCTGTATGAACTTCACCCATGTTGTCTACGGTTCTGCCAATACCCATAAAGGAAACCTTATCAACCTCACCCTTATGGTTCGCACGCACCTCTAAGCCCATGAACTTCACCGTCTCGCTGCCGTCTGCTCCATACGTATGGGAGTACAGGCCGCCC
The DNA here is from genome assembly GCA_963621525.1 of bacterium. Taxonomy (GTDB): domain Bacteria; phylum Bacillota; class Clostridia; order Lachnospirales; family Lachnospiraceae; genus Enterocloster. The sequence goes on from CAVFER010000004.1 coordinate 25,097, forward strand.
ATATTCACATTCATATGGTATTTGCCGTTTCGGTCTGTCTTGAAGGTAAGGCCAAGGAAACGCTTTGTCTTCTGTGCCGGGAGAGCTGCCTTTTCTTGCTCTACCTGTGCATTTCTTCTCTGGCGTTCTGTTGGTATCTTGGCCGACATCGCTTTCAGGTTGCTCTTCGGACTAAAGAACGGAGATGGGGAAGCTCCTGATCCGCCTTCGCCGGCTCCTGAAGCACCTTCTGCGTCATTACCAGCTTCGTCACCTGCTTCATCCGGTCCCTCATTCTGATCAGCATCTTCATTCAGTCCGTTTCCTTCCTGTGCGTCTGGTGAGCTGTCGCCATTTTCATCTTCACCGCCGTCTTCTTCTTCGTCTTCTCCGGCCTCTTCTATGCTGCCTGCTGCACCGTCTCCTACAGCATCTCCTGCACCATCTCCTGCTGCCTCATCTTCATCGTCCTCTTCTTCATCTTCGGCTGCTTCATCTATGGTATCCAGCTGACCTGAGTCTTTGGAAGAAAGTCCCGGTATCTTGCCGCTGTCGTTTTCACCGACGGCATCCTCTGCGCCGCCGGTTCCGCCCTCCTCTTCTTCGTCTTCATCCTCCGGTTCGTTAGGACCGCCTGCGCCGGCTTTCATTGCCTGATTTAATCCTTTTTTCGCATAATCATACGCATACGACAATGCGCTGATGGCAAGACCTGTACCCACAGATGCAGTCTGGCTCTCTGATGATCCTGCGGCTGAGCTGATCAGACCGGTAACCATAGAACCGCTCTTTGTTGCTGCCCAGGCGCCTCCAAGAAGGAACAATATCTTCAGTACATATGTGGTTTCCGTACTTTCTGACGCAAGACTGGTAAATGTGATGTTTCCGCTGATAACAATAGGTACGATCAGCAGATACAGCTTCATCGCTACGATACCGCCCAAACCGGAAATGGATTTTCCAAGGAAAAGCTCCCGCCACCTTTTAAAACGTTCGCCGTCATCTAAAGGCATAGTGGAGACGAAAAAGGGGGCCGCTATATACAACAGCAGCATATCGAAGATCCTTTGGATGAATACAACACTGTTGCTTACCATTACGATGAAAACAAAGGCCCCCACTCCAAAGCCTACGATAAAGTCAAATTTAGAATAAACGAAATCGTCTTCTACCTGTGAAGTGTTCCAGTAGGTTTTTTCCGGATGTTTTTTACTGCCGTTTGTATAATAATCTTTTCGGGCATCATCTTCGATCCCCAGCTTTGTCTTCATATCGGCACTGGCCGTGGATATGTTATACTCCGACTTTTTGCTGGCATCTAACGAGCTTATGACGAAAAGAGTAGAGCCGATCGTTGCATTGGCACTGCTTCCTGTTTCCTGTACCGCATTATCCAGCGTTGTTACCAAAACGCCGCTGAACCGTATCATAAACAGTACAAACAGCGGTACGATCAGAAACTGGACACAGGCACGCAGGAAGGAATTCATCACATGGGACACTGTATGCGGTCTTTCTGTTTCCAGGTCAAAGATGGACTTGGCTACAGAATAGATCGTAAACATGAACAACAGGACCAGCGCCACAACAAATATGTACCAGAAGGCATTCCGGATCGTCTGTATACTGTAAAGAGCTTCCAGAAGCGTCATAGGATCTGAAGTCTTTTCTCCCGTTGTGATCGTAACAAAATCGATCCCGATAAATATATTATAGGCTTGTTCCATGGAGTCTAAAAACCTCCATACCTCTGCCATCAGACTATAAAACACTCCGGATAATGCTTCCAGTATCAGCTTTGCGATCTCAATAGCAAGAGGGATCAGGACATTTTTCAGGATCGGTGCAAGGATGGTACGGAACAGCCAGGTAAAAGCTGTATTCAGCAATCCGCCTACAAAGTTGAACACAGGATCCATGATCTTTTCCATTACCCATCCCACCGGATCGCTCCAGAAGCCCAGATAAGCCATATTCATAATCCTTATTCCTCCTTATCCTTGTCCTTGTCCATTGCCGCCCTGTCCGCCTTGCTGCATCTGCTCCATCTGCTGCTGCATCTGGCTCATCTGACTTTGCTGGGCGCCCTGGCGCATCTTGCTCCATCTTCCCTTGATAAAGTTGATCGTATCTCTTCTCTGGGATTCTTCTTCCTGGGCGCTGTCCGGATCCAGGACCCGTCCTAATGTAATACTTGCATTATAAACCGCCCAGGCACCACCTAACACAAACAGGATGGTGATGATCTGATTCATCATCTTGTCAGCGGAATAGGTGATCCGGTTGGATGCCAGAAGAGGCAGTACGATCAAAAACAGTTTCATGGAGATCATGGTTCCTGCTCCGGCAAAAAACTTGCCGATAAACATGTCCTTCCACTTTTTAAACACCCCTCCGCCATCTAATGCAATGGTTGCTGCAAAAAACGGAGAAACCAGATAAAGCACAAGCAATTCGATCATCCGCCGTACCAGCATGATTGCTGACATCAGCATCAGGATCAGCAGACAGCTGACGCTGGCAAAAGCAAGCACATAATTTACTTTGGATGCATCCACATCTTCTAACACCTGATCCGTATTCCGGTAGGAAAACTGCTCGGACGGCACATCTCCTAACTCTGTCAGGTAATAATCAAGACGCTGCTGAATGTAGTCAGCGCGTGTTGCATCCGTATCAAACTCATCCGGTACTTCGATTGCATCCTGTACCATGGTCACGAATAAAATGTCTCCCGGCGTAGTCCCCGCGACGACAACACCGTGGGTGCCTTCCCTGGTATCTGTATATTCGATCTGGCTGAACACCGTAAATATGCTTTTTGAAAAATGGAGCATAAAAAGGCATAACAGCGGCACCATTGCAAAGCTGAGAGCCGATTTTAACGCCCAGCGGAGCACTACGCTGATAGGCTGTTTGTTCTCCATAGCGGAGTCAGCCATGGAACGGGCTACCGAAACAATCGAAAACCCGAATGCCAGGATGATCGCCACTGCTGTCAGGATGATAAATGCCCTTCCGATGGTGTCGATCCGAAACAGTGCCTGAAGAAGTGTCAGTCCCTCTTCCTCACCGTAGGCTACTGTTTCCACTCCGGTGAGTATATCATACAGAGAGGACACATAATCCACAAAGGAAAGCCACATCGTAAAGGATGTCAGCAGGAACTCTCCCAGGAAATTCTGAAACAAGGACCACAGAAGATGGAATATTTCCAGCAGTATCTTCTTTAAGATCGGGGCAAATATTTTGTTAAATATAGTTGCCAGGATTTCCTGGATAAGCTCCGTAAATCCAAGCTGAACAAATACCATATCCTCTGCCTCCTATCGTATACGTAACTTACTGATTGCTGTCTCACAGAAAATCTTTCGATCACTGTCTCATGGATGTGTTCCGTTTGATCCAGATCACATAACCGATACCGCCGCTTCCAAGGATCATTAACAATAATACGGCTATTACGGATGCCGGTGTGATCGCATGGCCAAGTTTGAATGACTGTACCGCTGTCCGGTTTCCGGCTGTATCAACCGCAAAGATCTGATAAGATCCGGCTCCGGTTATCACACCTTCTACAGGCCCCTGGGTCTGTTCCCCGTCCTTGAATACGATGATCTGATCGTCTGCACTGTCTGTTGAAACCTCTGCGCTGCTGCGCTTAACCGTCAGATGCAGGTTTGGCGGACGGTTGTCTTTTTCAATAGTTACTGTTTCATTCTTACCGGATGCGGTTGTATAAGTCACCTCATAGGTTCCGTTATACGGAAGTGCAACCCAGGAACCGTGATCCCCCTGGACTTCTCCGTTCCAGGTAAAGTTTTCCACCAGTTCTCCCTCAGGAACGAACAGCAGCTGCATGTTCCTTACCGGTTCATTGATGATCTGGAAATAGAACTTTGGTTTTTCCTTATTGCTGTAAACTTCATCATATCCGGCAACAGTATCTTGCAGATCCATGCAATACCAGCCGCTTTCCGTGAAATCATTTCCTACTGTATATTCATAAGGCTGTCCGTTTCTTGTTACCGAAACAGCCAGCGTATTGTCTGTTGGGAAACGGAAGGATACGCTGCCGTTGACAGTGGCTCCGTTCTGTACCGATACCCCAAAGCTGGTTCCTGTAAACAGTGTTTCCAGGTATTCTCCGGTAAGAGAGTCTATGGATTCCACCAGTCCGGATCCGGTTCCCCGTCCGGCTGCTGCTTCAGCCACCTTTGCGGCTTCTTCCATATCCTCCGGCTTCTTAGCATCCATAGGATCCGCAGCGGCTTCTTTTCCTTCATCTGTTTCATCTTTGTTTTCGCTGCTTTCTGAAGTTTCCTCTGCCGCCTGAGATTCCTCTGTGGCAGTTTCCTCTTCTTCCGGGGCTGTAAGATCCAGATATTCCTGCAGAGCACTGCTGGTAACTCCTAACATATCCGCCATCTGATCCAGAGTGATACTTCCCTCGTTGATACTCTTTCGGATATATTCCAAAGGAAGTGACTTGCTGGCCAATGCCTGTGCCACATCCTCTGCCTTATCGATCAGCGGGACAGAAGAACTGCTGTTGTCACTGTTCCATACATAGCTGGATCCACTGTTTTCCGCCGCACTCTGGGTCTCCTCTGTCTTCTTCTGAACCGGCTTATCCTGGATACGGAAGCGGAACGTGGTCTGATATTCTGTCTGCTGGGATAAAGACTCACCTGACTGGTAAACCGCTGTAATACGGAACACATAGGTTCCCTTTTGTACCATCGGCTGTTTGCTGATATACGTAATAGTCTCGCCGTCTAATTCTGCTGTATAGGTCAGATTCGCCGGGAAATCAATGTATACACTCTGATCTGTGATCTGTCCGTTTCCAATATTGGTATAGAAATAAAACAGGCCGTCGATCCCTTCCTCGTACATTTCATAGTCATCATAATACTGCTCTGACAGTGAGACGATCTTCTTTGACGGAAGCGTCCCTGTAGTGGCAGAACTATTGTCATTTCCGGAAGAAGCGGAAGTATTATTCTCAACGATTACGCCATTTCTGCCGGTTGTACTATTGCCGGAACCGGTAATCGTGGATGCTCCCGGACCCGTACTCGGGTTAGAAGAAAGGCTGTTGGACGATGAATTTATATTTGCTGATACAGCAGACGTGATTCCTCTTAAACTGGAGTAAAAGCTGCTCGTCCCGTTCAGCTGGTCTGCCAGTGAATTGCCTGCTGCCATCGCAGTCAGCGGATGTGCAGCCATTGCAGCCGCAGCCGCTATTATGATCATTTTTTTTCTATGTAGCTTCATACTCATGCTCCTTCAGCTGCCTCATCTGTATCATCTTCAGTATCCATACTCAGATCTGCGTCATCTTCATCCTCGTCCTCGTCATAGGAATCAAAATCATCTTCATCCTCGTCATAGGACTCCTCTTCCTCTTCATCGTATGATCCCAGATCCTCATCCAGATCGAAATCCTCATCCATATCTTCATCCAAAGCTGCGTTTGATCCGCCGGACAGGTCTTCTCCGGCATCAGCCTCAACAGCTGCTTCGTGATCAACCTCTTGCGTCTCTTCCATCTCGGCATCGAGCTTTTGCTGGACGATCATATTGCGCTCACCCAGATCATAGTAAACATCTTCGCCGTAGAATGCATTGGCCCTTACCTCGTCCAGATTCATGGCCTTGAATTCATATAACGGACACTTGTAACTTGGTGTAAACTTGGTCTTTAACGGGTTATTACCAAAGGTTACGATGATCGCATTACCAGTATTGGTCTTGCTGTTTAATTTCTGCAGCTCAGAAGGATAAATAACCGGTCTGGTCTGCATCTGCTGGGAGTAGTTGATATCACTGCTCTTAGATCCCATACCGCTGGATACGCTTCCTGTAGTGACGGTCATATTTCCGCACAGCTTTGAGAACTCTTCACAGGTTGCAATATCGTTAGAACCGATGAACATCTTGATACCACAGTTACTCTTTACGATATTTGCTACTGTATCACCATATACGTTATTTAACTGTGCATAGGACTGGACAACCATGTTAAACCAGATCTTTCGGCTTCGTCCTACGGTGATCATCTTATCGAATTTCTCGATCTTTGGCATATTACCAAACTCATCCAGAATGAAGTATACGTTGCGGTGAAGAGTCAGGTCCTTATCTGCACTTGCCACCTTGATCAGTGCTTTATAGATACTCAGGATAAAGATAGCAGCCAGCGCATGTCTGGTATCCTTTTCATCCGGAATCTTAAGGAACAATGCCACCGGCTCATTTGCAATGGCGGATGGCTCGATATCCGTGGCGGAAGTCAATGCGCAAAGACCTTCATCGTTAAACATTGACAGCTTATCAAATGCAATAGACATATAGCTGGCAAGAGTGGTCTCCGCCGCTGACATAACCTGTCGGGAAAGTCCCACCGCCTTAGAAAGGACCGGACGGTTCTGGAAATACTCACGCAGTGCTTCAAAGTTGTTCTCAGAATTGGAAATTGCCTTGTTTACATTGTAGAAACAGAACTTTTCTTTGGTCATTTCCAGTTCCGGATACTCAGAATCTTCCAGCATGGCAAGACAGGTTGCCATAACAATGGAACGGGCACCCTTCTCCCAAACCGGATCATCCTTGGATTCAATAGGGCAAAGAACGCTGACAAAGTCATTCAGATCCTCGTAAACCTCATCATAGATCTTCTGCTTTTCAATACGGATGACAGAAATCAATTCATCCCGGTGGGCATATGCTTTTCCGTCATATTCGTACCATTCATCTGCATATTCCTCCGGTTTGTTCACCAGCTTCAGATCACTTGCCCGGGCATCATCTGTTCTGCGGTAGATCTCATCACCGGTATGAAGATACAGCTGATAGCGGTCGTAAATATCACTTAAAGGGTTCCAGCGGAAAGAACTGTAAGGATCACGAAGATCCAGTACCATTACCTTATATCCGTGTTCCTTAAGGGTGCCGCTATGGAACATAAAAAGCTCTCCCTTAGGGTCCGTCATGATCATGGAAGAACCGGCGGCCGAATGTCCAAGGATCTGGATCATCGGGTTAATGAATGTGGTCGTTTTACCACTACCGGTAGAACCGATGATCAGGCTGTGCATCGGGGAAGCCAGGTTAATATCGATATCTCTTTTCTTATTATTATAAACGGCATGAACCGGCACACCGTCTTTCTTTTCACTTCCAAGTTTCGTATATTTATAAGGTTTAAACAGCTTATCACGCTCTTTGTCTGACATAAAATCCGAATTTTCCAGAGCGCCCTCGATCCTTCTTGCCTTCTGGTTCATCATACGCCGGGACCGTCTTCCTGCATCGTAGTCAAATACAAGCCACAAAACAGCGATCACACACATAGCCAGAAAGCCTACCAGATAGGTCTTCGGATCAATCAGAAGCCATGGATCAAACATTCCACGATCTTCTACAAATAGTCCCGGCAAAACTGCCAGAAACAGCTCCGAGATCAGGATACCGAGAAGGATGCTGCCTCCGAAAAACAGTCCCACATAGAAAAGTACTTCTCTCATTCCATCTTTTAACTTATCTTTCATCGTCTTATATCCTCTCCCTTCTTTGCATCCAATCTTTTGCATCTTCCGCAAATTCCGGGTGCATCTTAAACCATGCCACTATGACCAGAAAAGCCAGCAGTCCATATCCAAAAATGATAAATCTGCTTCCAAACAGAAAATCCTGAAGTCTGTCTGACTGACGGATGATCAACTGGATCACCGTCCACAGATTAAATGCCATATGTAATATGATCGAATAGAAAATATTATCCTCTCTCAGAGAAACAAAAGCCAGCAGCCAGCCCATGATAAAAGCGTAGCACATCCAGACCGGGTTGGCGTGACAGGCAGCAAATACAGCGGATGACAGAAGCACCGCTGTCCTTTCGGAAAAGCCTGCTAACAGGCGGTTTAACATCAGTCCGCGAAAGATCATTTCCTCACAGATCGGTGCTGTGATCAGAACCGAAAGCATTGCCAGGATCAGATCCGTCCGCTGGAATGCATTTTCCGTCAGCGTTTTATAGCTGGTAAAAAACGGAAGAAGCGTAAATACAGCGGATAAAAAGATGCTGGATGAAATACCAAGGATCACATAACCTGCTGCTTTGTTCCAGTCCGGATCTTTCCAGTAAAGCGTCACCGCATCCTGAAAATCTTCACCGCCGCGGATGATCTTCCAGCGGAGCAGCAGAAAGCAGAGTACAATGCCTACTGCATAGTAGAAATTGCCGCTGGCATTTACAAACGCGGCTGCTCCTTTATTCCAGTGACGTACTACCATTCCCACATACATCATAAATGCAGGAAGCACCATATATAATAGAAGGGGAAGCAGAGAGGAAACCACTGTCTGGGTGCCGAACCACACCTTCTGCTGAAACGTAAGTCCCGGAGTATCCAGACGGACTACCTGCTTCTTCGGTACATTTTTTTTCGGAACAGGCATGAGAAAACGCTTCAGCCATCCAAGCTGCAATCCCTTAAGCTGTTTTTCCGGCCGGTCTACATAATCCATTACCCGATCCGGAAACTTCTTATTTTGTTTCGGCATATCCTGACAGACAGCCGGAGCTTCCTGTGGCTCTGATGGCAGATCCTTGGACTCATCTCCGGATCCGTATTCCTGTTTGCGGACTCTGTTTAATTCTCCAAAAAGCTGCTTTAAGGAGTTTTGTCTCCTTTTTTTCTTATTCTTCTTCAATATTCAAAAACCCCGAAAAGCCCGTGATGTCAAATACTTCCATGACAATGGGCTTTACATGCTGTATGATCATTTCCAGGTTCTTCTTTCTTGCAAGCTTCTGTGCCTCTAAAAGGACACGAAGACCGGCAGAGCTTACATACGCGGTATCTTTAAAATCCACATATAAGCTGTCATCCCCTGTTTTTTCAAGAGCATCCAGTAAAAGCTCCCGAAACTGGGGTGCTGTACTGTTATCAATTCGTTTCAATGCATCAATTGTCATCTCTATCCATCCTCTCATTTATAACCTGTTTCCCGGATCACTTAACGAAATCTCAACTCCAGCAGATCCAGATAAGCCGGTGTTCCTTCCTGGGGATCGCCTGGAAGATAGGCGCGCCCTATTGCCTGAACCCGCTGTCCTTCCTTATATGTACGGATCAGTTCCGGAAACAGTTCCTTATCCACATAAGCTACCATGGTTCCTGTACGGTCTTTAAGAAGTACCGTAGCTGTATCCGGCTTTACACCTTTTTCACGCTCCGGAAAACTGATACGGTCGATCACAGCGTCTATCGATACCAGTTCACTTTGCGCCAGGGAATAGTCCAATCCTTCATCCGGAAAGAAATCCGCTGTGTCCACCGGTCTTGGAAAAGCCCGGCTGTCCTCTGCTGCAAAAGAAGCCAGATGTTTTCTGTAAGCACGCACTAACTCAGTGATCCCCACCATCTGATGCCAGTTTGCCATGGTCTCACCGGTCACAGCAGATGCATCTTTCCAGGTGATGGAGAAACAGTAGCGCCAGTCTTTTTTTTCATCATTCTGCATATAAAATTCAATCTGCTCTGACTGCCGGTCTGCCCGGACCATAACTGCGTTCTGCTTATCATATCGTGTAATATAAACTCGTTCTGATACTGTCCACATAATCCTACCTCTTTTCTGCTACCGGATCCATGCTCCGTCTGCTCCCAACAGGTAACCATCTGGTGATGTGGTATCCGCCAGCATAGCTCCGTCTGACGGATTAAAATAATACCATTTATCGCCTACCTGCTGCCATCCCAGTGCCATCGCGCCACTCTGATTTAAGTAAAACCAGGTATTTCCCCGTTTAAACCAACCGGTGCGCATCACGCCCTGAGAGTCGAAATTATACCATTTTCCATCGATCAATGCAAATTTATCTTTTGCCTGTGAGCCATCTGCATACTGATAATACCAGTTTCCGTTACTTAGGTGCCAGCCTTCTCTGTAAGGAGAATAGGTGACAACGGCTGTCTGACCGGAGTTTTTATTATTCTCAGCAGCGGCCGAAGAACCAGTTGTGGAGCTGCCTGAAGAGCTTTCCACCTTCTTCTCCGCTGAGTACTGAGACCATGCATTGTATTCATCATCTGCATAAGCACGTACACGGAAACGATATGTTCCCGACTTTTTCATACTGGATGAGAAATCATAGTAGGTATTGGTTGTTTTGATCCTGGTCACTTCCGTGGAGCCACGGTAAAGTGCCACCTGATAACGTTCCGTTTCATCCTCATCCGAATCATCCCAGCAGGCTTCCTTTCCGTCCCAGTATACATCCACTACATCTGCACGGCTGACCATAGGAACCGCCAGAATTGCCAGCATACAGCCTGCGATCAAAGCTCTCAATTTCCGTACCATATCATCTTCACCTCGCCTTTACAACCTATCCTTCTGATCTATCTTCATTATAATAGCACATGTAGGACAAATGTGGGACAATTTTTCCCGCATTTTAACTAAGATTCCGAGAGAACATTAATCTTCATCAAACCATCGGTCATACCACATGCCTTCTGCCCAGCTGTACTGCACCATATACTCTCCCTTGTAAGCGTTTACGGCAGCAGGGTCCTTATCATCAAACTCATAGGCATCGCAGCTGAACATCTCTGTATTCACAGAATAACGATTATGATCATGGATCAACAGGCCTTCAATTCCGGCTTTTTTCAGCGAATTTTCCAATTCCCGGACGATTTTGGAAACATAATCCTGTACCGTTCTGGAATATTCTGCATCTTCAAAAATGGCCGCTGCCAGCTCTTTTCTGGTCAATCCTCCCCCTCTTTTGTGGATCAGATACGCCAGAAGCTCCTTGGATTTGGCTCTTCCAAACCGCACCGGTTCCCCGTCTAATAAAAGATCAAACTGTCCAAATGTAACGGCACGGATCCTTTTGGTGTCCTTAGCCGGTGTTTTCGGGAAGCGAATCTCTTTTAATTCTCTTTGGATGGCTTCTGCCGTTACCGGTTTTAATACATAACCGCTGGCATGAAGACTGAACGCCTCCATACCATAATTACTATACGCCGTCACATAGATCAGATTGATCTGGGGATTGAGCTCCTTTAACATTTTTCCAAGCATGATCCCGTTGATATCCGTCATTTCAATATCTAAAAAGGCTACATCACAGGTATGCTCCTTTGCATAATCATACGCTTCTCGCGGATCTTGAAAGCCTACAATGGTCTCTCCTTCCACCACGGAGCTCAGTTCTGCCCTTAAAAGCTCCAATCCCATTTTCTCGTCATCTACTAATAAATATGTCATGCTTTCGTTCCTCCCCTGGGGATCCAGATCCTGCATTCCGTTCCTTTTCCTTTTTCACTGAGGATTTCCAGTGTTCCTTTGCACATATCCCGCAGACGGTCTCTCACGTTCTGGATGCCGATATGGCTGCGCCCGTCATCCGGAAGCTTCGTCGGGTCAAAACCTACGCCGTCATCTAACACCGACACACGAAAACCATCTTCCACCTGCTCAGATCGGATGGTCACGGTTCCGCCACGGGAATGTTTTAAGATCCCATGTTTCACTGCATTTTCCACCATTGGCTGCAAAGTCAGTGCCGGAAGGGAAAAATCTTTTTCCTCTATTTCCCATTTAATCGTAATACGGTCCTCAAACCGTTCCTTTTCCAGTGTCAGATAATGCTGTACATGCATCATCTCTTTTTCAAAAGGGATCGGTTCCTTAGATGTCATTGCATCCAGATTTCCTCTAAAATACATAGCCAGTTCATCCACTGCCTTTGCCGCACGCTTAGAGTCTGTAAGACACAGATACTTGATAGTTGACAGCGCATTAAACAGGAAATGGGGGCCAATCTGGGAAACAGCGATGCGGATACGCATTTCACTAAGATCTTCCATATTCTTTTGAAGTTCCCGGTACTGGATCGTACGTGACATAACGTACATAGCGATCAGAGAACCTGTGATGGCTATGTTCATCAACGAGATTCCGTATGTCCAGCCCTGAAGCACCGTTGCCGCAAAAGGAAACAGCAGATAACTGATAAAGCAAAGGTACATATCTTTCTTGATATGTTTGCGCAGGATCAAAAGCAAGACTGCGGTCAGTGCCATTCCAAAAAGCCCAAATCCCTGAAGGATTCCCCAATAAGGGCCGCGGTAATACTCATTTTGCGCCGTAAATCCATAAAACAGACCCGTACACTGCCCCAGTGTCAGGATAAATATGGCGATCAGTGTCAGCCCAAGCATAAACTGCTTGTACTTTTTTATTTCCCGAAGAAAGCGTTCATCTTCGTCCGCATATCCCAGAACATAGGCTACAAACAGATACAGGATCAGATAATTGGTCAGATATACCATATAATTACTGATCCGGACCATATAATAGCCGGCCTGTGTTACACTTCCCCGAAACAGCCAGGCAAGGGCATCAAAGATCAGCTGCAGGGAATCGGTCAATAAGAGATATCCCAGAATCTTATTCTGTTTTTTCTTTAATTCACCGCCCACCAGCAGGCCGGATAAAGCTGCCAGGCAGAAAAACGCCCCCCATATTTCCATTGCCGCATGTACGGCTGCTTTCATGTTCATACGCTGTATTCCCCGCTATTTTCCTATTTTTTTCTGCAGGATCAGGATGTTCTGACCATTTTCATAATGGTAGGTCACCTCATCCATGCTTTTTTTCACCATATAGATCCCCAGACCACCGATCTGCCGGTCTTCCGCTTTCAGGGTAACATCCGGATCTTTCAGCTCCAGAGGATTAAAGGGTACTCCGCCATCACGAAGGATGATCTGGATCACACGGTCCGGCAGTTCCTGTATCTCCACATCGGCCGGGCCTGCTGACTCCGGATAAGCATAATTTACGATATTGATAAAAAGTTCCTCTACTGCAATGCACATCTGCTGTTCTTCCTTAAACGGGCAGCCAAGACTTTCCAGATTCTCCTCCAGAAAACTGATAACAGGTTCCAGGTTTTTTCCTAATGCTTCAAATCGTTTCTTTGCCATTTTTTCTCCTCTCTCATGCCAGTCTGCGCTGCCATTTACGCTACAACCTTCAGTTTTGCCGTTTCCGGCCCCACATAAACAAAGGACAACATTGTAATATCATCAAACTGATCTGCCTGACCAACAAATTGATCCACACTCTTATGGATATAGTTTAAAAGTTCCTGACAGGGGAGATCTTTTGCCTCATTAAGGGCAGTCAGCATCCGCTCTGTACCAAAGAGAACATTATTTCCGTCCGTAGCTTCCGGCACTCCGTCTGTATAAACAAACAACCGGTCACCTACATGCAGCTCCAGTTCATATTCGCTATAGCGGGAACCTTCCATTCCGGCCAATACAAAACCGTGTTTGTCTTTGAACAGTTCATATTCGCCCCCCTGGCGCATGATGGCCGGATATTCATGGCCTGCATTGGCACATTTAAGCTTTCCTGTCGACATTTCCAGAATACCGAGCCATACGGTTACGAACATTTCCGCTTCATTGTTTTCGCACAGCTGATTATTTACCTTTTCAAGAACTGCCTTAGGAGAAAGGCCGTTCTGTGCTGCCGATTTGATCAATGTTTTTGAGATCATCATAAACAGCGCTGCCGGAACACCTTTTCCGGATACATCTGCCATTACCAGTGCCAGATGATCATCATCCACCAGGAAGAAATCATAGAAATCTCCCCCTACTTCCTTTGCCGGTGTCATGGACGCATAAACATCAAATTCATGGCGTTCCGGAAATGCCGGAAATACACAGGGAAGCATGGATGCCTGGATATGCCGTGCTACATCCAGTTCTGCGCCGATGCGTTCCTTTTCTGCCGTGATGCGGTTCAGGTCACGGATGTAATCATTCAATTCAGTGACCATATATTGGAAAGAGTCAGCCAGTTCCTGCAGCTCATCCCCTGTATGTACTTCCACCTTAAAATCTTCCAGCGTTTCTTTCTTGTTTTCCAACAGCCCTCTTACTGCACGATGTAAAATGCCCAACGGGTTTATAAGGATCTTTCGGATATAGAAATAGTATAAAATGTCGGAAATGATCAGCACAAATATCATGATAATCAGCGTTGTTATCTGGAAATAACGAATCTGTTCGTTGATCATATCCATAGATACGTCCACGCTGGCTAAGGCCACCGGTGTGTTGCTGCTGTCAAGGATCGCCACATAGGCAGATGCCAGATAACCGTATTCATCATTGTTTGTAATAAGGATATTCTGCTCTGCATCAACAGCAAAGGCCTTGTGCATCACTTCATTTCCGCCGCCGTAATAGGATTCTGTTTCTCCCAGCTTTTGCACACCTGGATCCCCATCCGGTCCTACATCCCATATATAGAACATTTCATCTTCCTGAGGAACCACTACATAAAAATATTTCAGTTCTACCTGCTCTCTTACCGTGCGAAGATACTGACGGATGGTCTCGTAATAATGATCCGTTTCTCCGGTAAGATAGTATTGCTTCACCCGGTCGCCGTCAATATATTTTGCCGCAATGGAAGCCTGAGAAAAAGCAAGCTTTGAATAATACCCCTCCATCCATATGCGGTAGCGCTGGGTGATGGCAGGTGTGAGCGCCATCAAAAGGATCACTGCCATTACAAACAGACCAAGCAGCAGCTTGGCCTGCAAATGGCTTTTTTTTCTTATGTTTGTTTTTGTGTTCATTCCTCATCCTCCTTTGTCCGGACATTTAACCGTAAATATCCGTCACTTACGCGATAAAGCAGCATCACCGGGGAAAGCCGCCTCCCATCTGCATCAAGAGGAGCCGTCCCGGCCTGCATTCCCGTCACATAAAACCATTCCCCCTCAAACAGCACCTGTGTCATGCTGTTATATTTTTTAAACATATCCAGTGCCGCAGCACGGGACATGGTATGTTCCAGTGTTAAAAGTGCCGGATCCGGCCGCTTCCAGTAGGGAATTTTCTCCTTTTGAGGAATTGCCCGGTTCCAATAGTCTTCCAAATCAGCCATGACCTCCTCTGTCATCTCTCTGGCATAGGCCGCACACCAAAGGTATACATCGATACTGTCTGTTTCCGGCAAAATCTCTATGGTACGCTGGGCAAGGATATCTCCCTGATCCAGGCGTGGCGCCAATTTGTGCATAGTTACTCCCGTAGATCTTAATTCCCGCTCCATAGCTGCCTCAATGGGATAATAGCTGCGCCCCTGCGGCAGCAGGGAATTGTGGATATTGATACCACGGAAAGCAGGCAGATCCTCAGGTACCGGCACCATCCGGTCATATTCTGCTGAAAAAAGCAGCCCGCATCCTTCTTCCAGAAAAAGCCTTATGACTTCCTGTTGCGTTATGGCATCGTAGTGAACAGGAATCCCCCGCTCCCGTGCCATTTTTACAATAGTATACTCCGAAAAATAGTCTTCGTCATTGTGATATGTATACAATTCTAATACTTCATGCTCCTGCAGGAAATATTCAAAACAGGAAAGAAATACATCACTTCCAAAATAAACCACTTTCATATGTCCACCATTTTAACATCATCAGATCTTTATAACAAGTGTATTGAACCCCTGATAGTGCCGGTAGGAAAATTCTCTGGCACTTTCTTTGATCACTAATATCCCCATGCTGTCCATATCAAAGTCTCCGTCTGCACTGGCTTTTTTCGTATGCATGGCAAATGGATCAAACTCTCTGGCATCATCCCGCAGATGCAGCTCTAAAAGTCCGTTCTCATTCATGATCGCGGTGATCTGGATATAACCATCTGTCCGTCCCTTAAAGCCATGCTGTAAAACAGCCATGCCAATCTCCTCTACTGTCATAGTGGCAAACATCTGCTGCTTGGAGTCGGCATCCCAGTGTTCACAAAAGGATTCCAGTTCTCGGCTTACATCCACTACATCCACTGCATTGCTTAAGATGGTCCGCTGGAAAATGCGGTCTTCGGACAGTTCTTTCTTTTTAAATCGTCCGCCGGTGCCTGCAATAAGGAACAGTCCCAACGCTCCCGCCTCTGTCAGCAAAAACAGCAGCCAAAAACAGGTAAGCCCCAAATGATAGCACAAAAAAGTAAGAGGAATGAGTAATATTGCCCCCCGTAGGGTTTCCAGCAGAAAAGAAGGTTTCTCATTTTCACAGGCCTGATAATAGCTGCAAAGCAGGATATTGACTCCTGCAAAAAACGCAGCCACACCATAAAAACGCAGAGCAATGATGGATAAGGCCTCGGAAGAAGTACCGGCAGTTCCAAAAAGCAGGCATAGTCCCATGGGCCACAGCTCCACCAGTGCGATCAGCGCGCCTCCTGCACATAATCCGCTTAAAAATCCCAGACGTACCACATTTTTCTTTCCCTGCTTATTGTGTTCTCCCTGATAGGTGGATAAGATAGGCTGCATGGCACGTCCCGTTCCTTCGTATAAATACAGAAGAAGATAGGATGTATTTTGTATCAGATCAAACACAGCCACTGCTTTTTCGCCCCCAAGCTTTAGCAGGAGGTTGTTGCAGATAAGAAAGAAGATCATCTGGTAAAGGTATTGCACAGACGTAGCCAGGCCGGAACACATCGACCTGGCTGCATGTTTGATCTCTTCATATTTGGGCGGAGCAAAACGTAAGGTATGCCCTTCTTCAAAAAATCCGGGGAGGTAGATACAGATGGTGATGATCTGCCCCAATGCCGTAGAAAGGGCGGCGCCCCGCGTTCCCATATTAAATACCAGTACCAGCAGGATATTCAGTGCAATATCACAGATATTTCCTACAACAGAACCAATACCTGCTCGGCGCTGGCTGCCGTCATTTCGCAGATAATAGTTGAAAATATTTGACAGATAAAAGAGTGGGGTAGCTGCTACAAGAATCTGCAGATAAGCCTTTGTAGCGATGTACAAAGCACCATCCGACTTCCTTGTTCCAAGCAGAGCTAACAGCGGCTCCATGAAAATACTGCCTGCTGCAGCCGTAGCCATACTGAGGATCAAAGCCAGGGCGATCACGCCGTTAAAGCTTTCTGCTGCTTTTTTCAGATTTCCCTGACCTGACAGGCGGGAATAACGTACCGAACCGCCCAGTCCCAGACCATGGGCTGCCATACAGTTGATCATATAGACCGGCAGTATCAGACCGATCGCTGCCAGTCCCACTGTACCCAGCCGCTGTCCGACTACCACCGCATCTGCCATGTCACTGAATGCCCATCCTAAGGAGGAAAACATGGCAGGTATCCATAATTGGCGGAACATCCGCCCTGTAAAGCTGTCCATTTTGTGTCTCCTGATTGTTATTTCTTCTGAAAATCTTATGAGAGAGATCTCGATCTGCTTATCACTTCATTATTTTTGCTGTTTTCCTTATTTGGGCTGTTTTCCTTATTTTTGAGGATCGTGTAGGTTCTTTTTTTCGGCCCGTTATTCGCACCGGACAGCTCGGCAATATTCATCTTGACTCCCTGCATCTGAACTTTACGTGTCCTTTTCGGTCCCCTCTTATCCAGCTCGCTAACCTTTCTTAATGCGTAGTCTATCAGATTATCCATGTCCTTGACCATGGACTGTCTGATCTTGCCTGTTGGTGTCTTACGCTTTCCTTCTGTTTTACTCTGATAAGTTTTGCAGTCCTCTTTGCATTTTTCCAAAGTCCGCTTTAGCTCTGTCCACTTTCTCGTACTGTCGCTTTTCTTCAGATCTGCAGTCAGCTTCGTCATATCATCCAGAAGATGATTGAACTGCTTTGAGTTTGTCAGTCGGAACCCGCTGATTTTTTTCAGCTCTTCTGCCATATCATCTGCAAGAGGTGACAATTCTTTTTTCAGCTTCTTCCTTGAATCATCCGGCTCCCAGCTCTCATCATCGAAGGCCCTTCTTTGAAAGTAGATCATGCTCTTCTGAATTGCTTCCCGGCTTTTGGGGTTGATATAATCCAGTTCCAGATCCAGAAATGCTTCATATTTTGTATTTGAACATAAAATCTTCTCATCATCTAGCATTTTCATGAACGGATCATTTTTCTCTAATTTCTTCTGCCGTGCTTTTTCTTCCGATGTCATATCCCGGTATACATCCACGTCATTTCCGCGATAAAACATTCCTTCCTTGATGATCTCCTGCATTTCACGGGATTTTCTTGCATAGCTTCTAAACAGCTCTTTTCGCTTTTCCTGGATCAGATTGATCAGGATAATTCCCCCGCTTTTCCCCGGACGTTCCTCTGCATATTCATTCTGAATAATATTCTCTGCGTGGTTGCTAGGAAACGAAAAGGCCGCGTCAAACTCTGATCTTAATATTCCTTCCGGCATGAGACTGTTCACCTGATGCCATATCCCTTTTTTACTGTTTTCCGGATGCTCCCGTGAAAATTTTCCCTGAGGAATAAGCATTCTTTCAATCATCGTTCTTTGCAGAATATCCAACCGTTTTTCAAATAGTTTCCTGTCTAACTCTCCATCCTGATTTTCAGGATAAAGGTACTCTTCCTTGATCTTATCTAGCGCATCATACTGTTCGCCTCTTGTATAGTCCTTCAGCATGAACAGATCTATCATGAAGTTCGCCTTCTCTTTTTCACTTCTGCGATTCAGTTCTCTCTGGACATCTGCATACAACTCTTTATCATAAACTTGCGGTCCTGGCATATCCCATTCCTCCTTGTCCACGCCATCTAAAGCTCTCTGTCTTTTCTTTCAACCTAAGTTTAACACAGCCTATGGGACAAATGTGGGACAAAAATCAAAACATACGATTCTGTTATTATTTCCCTTTCTGCTTTGCCGGTGCAGGTTTTCCTTTTGTTTTTCCGGCACTGGCGATTTTGGCCTCCTGCTCAAATACCATTCCTAAAAAGCGCATGGCTTCCTTCGGAGTCATGGATTTTGGATTGATCCGTATTTCATTTTTATTGATAGAACTCTGCTCTTTTTTGATGATTTTCTTCTGGGTGGAATCGGAAATGCTCTGAACATCACCTTTCTCCATTCGTGACAGGATATTCTTTTTTGCTGATGAACTCTGTTTTCCTACAAAGTCCATGATCGCCTTTACATCTGCACTGACATCCTTACGGATCTGTTCATCATCCTGCATAAGCACAAGATCATCAATGGAAATGCGTTCTTTTCCTTCCTCGTTCATAGCACTCTCTTTAACCTCAGGAACATATGACAATTCCTTCACTGCCTGAGACTGGCTGTAATTCCACAGTCGTTTCTGGGCTTCTAAGGCCTTAACACCCAGAGCATAGGTTACTTCCGAAGGGGAAAGTTTTTCCATATTGCGTCGCATGGTGCTTTCCATCAGACCAGCCAGCTGATTGGCTGCAGCAGGAGCACTTTCATAGGCATCTTTCCCGACTTTTGCGGTGAATTTGGTCTCTTCTTCTATTACTATTACATTTGTTCCCTGTATAGCAGCAAGTCCTTCTTTGACCTCTGTTTTGATTTTGTCATAAAGTTTCTGGCTCATCATCTCTCCTGGAGCTACGAATTTTCTTAAGGTTTCTGCAAGTTCCCTGCGCCCCCGTCCCATGGGGCTAAAACGCAGTCCCGTGTGGGTGTTCTCATAGGCAGATGCACACTGTGAAATCTCTTCCCTATTATCTGCCAGTGTTTTATAGAAAGCATTCAGTTTCTTTATAGTAGCATCATCCATTGTGCGGACATGGTCTGTATCCTTAAGAACCTTCTCGTATTTCTCATTCAGGAAGTTGACTGCATTTGCCAGATCGGTGAATTCCTTATGTCCGCCTTTGTTTTCCTTGCACTTTCCTGCTAGAAGCTCTTTCATATTGCGGATCTTTTCATACTCCTCTTCCAGAGATTCCCGAATCCGTCCTAACCCACCTAAAACATCCTGATCTGTATATTGTACTTTCCGTTCGTCGGTAAAATTTTTATTCTCCTCTATCTGCCTCTTTGCCTGCAGCTGGTCCATCATCTGGTTGAAAATATTTCCTTTTCCATCTACATCACTCCCAATGTATATTACAGAAAGACCCTGGATTGTAAATCTTTTCCACTCATCATCCTCTACAATATGGATTGTTCTTTTGTCACTCTCTATATATGTATAGGGTTTTTCGCCGCCTGTTTCTCTGTAATTCAGTTTTTGATGGTTTCGTTTTTTTCCTCTTTCTATATAACCCTTTAAGTTATTCAGACGAGCATTTGCAGCTTTCTTTTCCGCCTGGGACAAACCGTAATCGCTTAAAATTTCATCCAGATCCTTATCGGACATATTTGTTACCGCATCTGCCATCTCACGTGTAATGATCTTCAAATTGTTTTCTTTTGCAAGACGGACATGTCCTCCTTCTTTGATCTCTCCAAAACTGGTGTCATTATCAATTCCCTGAACACCTGTGATCTTTGGATGTGCCGGATCAGACATATCAAAGCGGGTGAAAAAATTAGCCTTATGCCGGTCTGTATTTCCGCAAATATAATCCAGAATCTGCAGATCTGCCAGAGAGCGCAGCAGCGGTTCGCTGTTAAACTGATTTTCATCAACCTTAAAAAACGGGGAATCCGGGTTCATATACATGTTGTCCAGAGCTTCCATGTCAGCAGCTTCCATCATGACACCGTCTATCTTTTCCCCATTCTGTTCAATCGTCACCCGACGGCTTTCTGCTAACAGATTCGGAAAGCCCAGATGTCTTGCAATGTCACTCATCGCCCCGTTTCTTCGTGCCAGTTTACTTCCCGGCTGGATGCCGGCTCCATATAAAACAGCATTTTTGTTCAAAGACTTAAAAACTCCGTCTATCAGATCTTTATAAATATCAATTTTTTTCGGTCCCTCTAACTCATTCAGCCAATCATGACTTTTTGACTTATAAAATTGATTCAATTTCAAAGCTTTTCCCGAACCCACTGTGTCAACAAAGCTCTTGTCTGTTACAGCCTTGCGGATCGCACCTGCATACTCCGGATATTTCTTTGCAACTGCCTCGCCAACCAACTTCATTGCTTCATTATAGGGCAAGGTCTGTGTATCCTCTTTGGTCAGAAAGCCTTCATGGACAATTCCCAGCTCATCCGTATATTTCACCGCCATACGGCTGTTCATGCCCCCCTCCATCTTGCTGATGTCGGTATTTACCAGACGTACAGTAGACGGGATCAGACCGGACAAGGCCTGAGCCAGGGACGGAAGATTATCCTTATCCTGAGCTGTCATTGCATTTCGCCCTTTTGCCAAAGCCGCCCTCAAAGTACGAGCTTCCTCAGACTCTGCCAACGGCCCGGTAAGAACCCTTGCACCCTTCAGACAGTTTTCAAACGCCTTCTGAAGTTCCAAGTATGTCATCCTTTTCATAGGTAGGTAATTTCCCATCTGATTGCGCCGCTGATACTGGGTTTTCATCTGATCAAGAAGATCTTCCAGATTGCTCCTTAATGTTTCTCCGGCCGCTTTTTGCATATCATTCATTTCAAGCTCTGGATCTTCCATACGATTTTTAAACTTCTCCAGCATATCATGGAACATTTCCCATACGGTATTTTTTAATTGATCCTGTTCTGTGGAAAATTTTCTATCGGCATTAATTTCAATTACATCCTTTGGCATAAGAACCCTCCTTGTATGTTGTGCTATCCGCTGTTTTTCACATTCCGCTGTATCCTAAGACCGTTATCTTGTCTTGTATCCTGAATATAGCACACACTATAGGACAAATGTGGGACAAAATCAATCGCTTCCATGTAAAAAATCTATGTAAAAAATCCATAACCTAATAAAAGAATGTGCCCCGGTGTATTTTTCTTACACCGGGGCACATCCTCATTTTATAAATAAATTTTCCCATTCATTGCAATGTTTTAGAAATTCCTCGTAGGTGATCCTTCCGTATTCCAGTGCATCCAGTTCATCTGCCCAGACAGCCACCTCAGAAATGGCATTCATCATGGTTCCCTGCACCGTCAGAGAAAGGATATCTGCATCTGTATCATCCGCAAGCAGTGCCACATGACGATAGGAAAGTACTGTCTTATCCGGGCTTAAGGTAAATGCGCCGAAGGAGATCAATTTATTGATCACGGTTACAGCAGCTTCCAGTGTCTCCTGTACCTGCTTTGAGATCTCCTCAGAAAGGGTCAGCGTGGTGACAAAATACTGGAAAGGGCCGATTGTTTCAGATGCAGGAAGAAAATAATAAGTTCCAAGAACCTCGTCAATCTCATTTCCTGCCTCTGTATGCTGTACAATGAGCATATCACTGCTGCCCACCTCTTCTCCCGGTGCCATGGCTGCCACCACATCATTTTCCAGATAGGCTTCGCATATTTTATTTAAAAGCTCTTTCTGGCGTTTTGCCAATTCTTTTTTATCCATAAAACATTCTCCTTATCACTACCCCAGGGCCGATTTCACAGAAGATCTGTCCGCTTCCTTATTTACTTTCACTGCTTTCCCCTGCTTCTTTTCGTCGGTTTTCTTAAGCCCTAGAAGCTCCGAATAACCTGCCATCAGCTGACGGGCCTCTTTTTCATATCCTGCCGTCAGCTTTTCCTTCTGCTCTTTTTCCAATGGTATGTTCTGTTCTCCTATATCCTGCACCGATCCATCATCCTCAAATTGAGCAGATTGTAAAGTTTCTTCTGCAATAACACTGCTGTACTGCTGATAAATAGCATTGCGCAGACCTTCCTGATTGGCACGGACATGATTTCCTGCCTGCATATTGCGGATCCTGTTATCCAGTTTTTTCTTGTCAGAAAGGAACTCCTGGATCTCTTTCCACTCCTTGCTGTCTTTCTTATACTTTTCCTGCTGCTTCTTGTAATTCTGGATCGCTACAATACGCTGTTCATTGGTAATGGGATACTCTGTTTCGATGTATTCGCTGCTTCTTTCCTTTGCAGCCAGGTTATCGCACACCTGATTGATCGTGCCGCCCAGACCGCCCACTCCACTGCCTCCCACGCCGCACCAGGACAGAATCGTATTTCCAACATATCCCACTGCACTGGATATACAGCTTAATGCAGAAGCAGCCAGATTACGCAGGTTAGAATTAAGCTCTCTCTTTTTATCACGCTTAATCAGCTTCGATGCGTTTTCCAGTGTCTTCCAGAGAGTCTTTTTCTTCATATCCTGCAGATTTTCTACGGTTTCCCTGTTCTCTTCATTCTTACTCAGATCATCGATCTTGTTTTGAAGCTTATCATTAAGTGTCTGAAAACTCTTGTACAGATCCTCTGCTTTTCTCTTTTTACCATAGGAACGTGCTGATTTTACTGCATTAACAGCGGTAGCCATCCCAAATGCACCGGTGCCAAGATACATACCCACATTCGTAGCCGTTGTTCCCACTTCTGTAACCAGATTGAGTGCTGTGATCCCCTTACTTCCTGCCACAGCCGTGCCTGACAGCAGATCCATGACTCCCATGGTCTTTTCAGCTGCACCTTCTCCGTTAAACATGGTTCTGACAGCATCTAAACAGTTCATCAGGGCAGTAGGGAGAGTTGCCAGACTGACCGATGCACAAATATACGGATGTGCCGGTGTCTTTGTGAGCAACTCGTACATAGCAGTCCCCAACCCGGTTCCAAGTGCAGTGTAACCGGCCAGATCACCCGATTGTTTGTTAAAATAGTTCTGGTAATCTTCCAGAAAACACTTATTATCCAGAAGGTTTTTCCGGACGTTATCTATGCTTTTTAAAATCTTTTCAAGCTCCTTTTGAGCCTGCGGCTCCAGATCTCCGTCGGTATCTTTATGTTTTTCTTTAAATTCAGAAATACTATAGATGCTTTTTATCAAAAGAGCATAATCCTTCAGGCCTGCTTCGCGCTGCTTACGTTCTTCTTTTCTCTGTTTCCTGGACTTGCCGTCTTTTATACCATCATCATAATCCAGATTTTCCCGATCAACCTGTGCCCGAAGCTGCTTCATGAAATCAAGGCCACTGTCTTTTGACAGGAAGAAATCAGAAGCTTTTACTGCCTTATTTTCTCTTCTTGCATCTGTAAATTGTTTCAGTTTTTCAACCGACCTGTCATCATTTGCCAGATTGGCCGCCTGCTCCAGTTTATTCCACAGATAACGGCTTCCGTTCAGATATTTCCGAACAAACAGGAAATTGGACGTCATTTTTTTCTTTAATTTGTCATAATCAGGAACATAATCCTGAGAAACCGTATTGTCTATCTCCTCGTTAGGACGCTTCCGGTTATCTGTTTCTACCAGATAAAGGGCTTTCAGCTGCACTCTTGCAGGAAGCCTCATAAACTGTTCCGAAAAATCAACAGCAGACCCCTTATAGCCTAAGCCGGACCACTTGATCTTTGCAGTCGCATTGTGCTTGCGCATCCAGTGATGGAACTGATAAAGTGCTTTTTTCTGCTCCGGTGAAATGGTCTTATCCCCGACTACGCTATATGCATCTTCACATTTTTTCACAGCCAGCTGGCCCTTTGCATCAGCCAGATCACTGTTGCGGATCACTGTTTTTTCAGGGATATTTAGAAGCTGCTTGGTCTTCTCGTCCAGATTCACAGGAGTCTGATCTTCTTCTGGTGCATGATCATCTATCTGCCGATTTCTATCCTCTTTGCGTTTATCATATTCTTTCCACAACCGGCTTTCCAGCTCGTCTCCAAATTCATCCTCATCCAGAAATGCTTTATATTCCTTAAATCGCCTGTTTAAGATATCCTGATGGGCATCGATCACATTCCACAAGGACTCCTGTCTTGTTTCCTCATCGATGGGAAGCTTGCTCAGGCGGCGCTCTTCACGATCAAACTCTTCTAATATCAGTGCAAAAAGCTCATCGTTCTCACTGAATGTCCTCTCGCTTTTTTTCATAAGGTCTGTATATCGGCTCATACCTGTCTCCCTCCGTTTCTTAACCCTAACCCTATCTTACCGCAGGATGTGGGACAACTGTGGGACAGTGTCCGACACCTATCAGCCTTTTTCTTTTACCTTCTGCTTTTGCATGTTCATTTCAGGAATACTCATAGAATGGTTTCTCTTATTATTGTTTTCATTTATTCCGGCTTCTTTCATCAGGCCCTTAATACCGCCCTCAACCAGACTGCGCCTATTTCCCTTATCCGCTTCTTTTATCTTTTCTTCTTTCTTCTCTTCCTTGCCATCCATCTGCGCCGCATCTTCTTTTTGTTCCTTTGCTGCCTTAGCAAGATCCTCGCGGAATGCCTTAGACACTCTGAACGGATATTCACCATTTTCTGCAATTATCTTATAACCATTTTCCGAAATACCACTATTCGCATTTTTGATATAATCTTTAAGATTTGCATTTTGAACAAGCAGTTCTACCAGCTTCTCAAGCTTTCCTCCGTTGACAAGCTCATGGATCGTTGTGTCTGCACCCGCATCCTTTTCAAGTGCAGTCTGTTCATCCACCAACATTTTCTCAATGGATCTTCCTGCTAACAGATGCTTTGCTTGGTTTTCTACCTCTAACCCTATCTCATCTAGCTCCGCATTATCCCGATAAGATTCCATTTTAGCCACTAATCCAGGTCTCTGGGCTTTTACCTGATTAATGTACTGTTTAGTCAGGTTCATTGCCGGATCATGTTCCTTTGAATGCTTTTCACAACCATTTTTCATGTTTGTGATTTTTGAGAAAAGCTCCTTACGTTCAGCCTTCTCCTTTTTTTCTTTTGCCAGGTTTTGTATCCTGATTGCCTCAGCTTCCGCTTTGTTACGCTCTTCACGTTCACGTGAACGCTGTGCACTTATAGCCGCTTCTTCTTTTTCTCTTAAGTAATCCAGGACACCTGCATCATTTCCTTTTTCTTTGTATTCCTTATACCCCGGATCATCTTTCAATCTTTTTTCTTCTGTCTTTGCAAGCTCTACGGTATTTACATGTTCTTTCACATACTGGAGTTCTTTCAGCTTCTTCGCTGCAAACTCATTCATCTTTTTTGCAAGATTCACCCGTTTTGTCTCAAAACCATATCTGAAATGCTCTCCATGACGCTGCCGTATTTTGTAGTCAAGATATTCTCCGGAAGTTTGCCGAAGGGCTTCCAACTGTTTTTTTAATGTGTCGATCTCATCCAGAGTTGGATAGATTAGTAATTTCTTGTCATCCAGATTTTCCAACGCACCACGCATGTTTTCAAAATACTGGGAAGTACGGCGTTCACGGTCCCAATCCTTACAGGTATCCATAAATCCCTTTACCGATTTTTCCAATCCGTCATTGACCAGATTTTCCGGACCTGTTGTAATTAATGCCAATGGTCCCTTGTCCGACATTTTCGCCATACGCACGATTGCCGTCTGAACCTTCTTCTGATTCTGGGCATCCTCTGTTTCACGGCGTATCACATGGATAGATGGGTCTTTATCCATAAACGGGATCACCCGATCGTCTTCCACTATCAGTCCAAAAGGTTTTACAACCTCCTTCATGTTTGTGACACTATATTGAATAGACTGTTGGCTACAGGTATCTGAAAATGCACTTCTCATTTTCTCATCATAGGTTCCTTCGGCTCTTTCCGGTGATTCCAGTGGAATCGGATTTTCTCTGTCGATCAGCTTAAAGGGATCCACCATAGTGAAATAAAAGTTTGATGCAAGCTCTGCCTGACTCATACTGTCTGAGACAACCTGTCCTGTCGTCTGATTGTCCAGCATAAACTTTCTTGCTTCCTTCAGATTCTTCATACCCCCGTATGCTTTACCGAAGTCTATAAGGTCTGTAAGAAACTTATTAAGATCCCACAAAAGACCCTGATCCTGGTCATCTGCAACACGATGGCACTCCTCCAGTGTAGGATAACCATTTTTTCCTGCATTTCCGCTTAAAATATGGGAAGCGTAGGATGGCAGCTTCTTTCGCTGTTCCTTTGTGGCATCCAGCTTTTCCATTGCCATCTCCCAAATACGTTCTGCCACCCGTTCACTCTCATCTTCGGCCTTCTTTTCAGCCTCAGCATCACTAAGGGGATTCTCAGATAAATTC
This sequence comes from bacterium, assembly GCA_963621525.1. GTDB lineage: Bacteria > Bacillota > Clostridia > Lachnospirales > Lachnospiraceae > Enterocloster. The sequence continues at coordinate 52,035 of CAVFER010000004.1, forward strand.
ATATAATGTTTTTTTCGCAGCTGAATAAACGTTTCCTTTTCGATTGTTTTTGATCCCAATGCGATCAGCTCATAAAGTTCTTCATTATGCTTCTGGCTTGCATCGGAGCCATCTTCCTTGATCAGAAAATTTCTCCAGCGAACCTCAGGCAACGTCACCTTTTCTCCTTTGCCATTTTTCAGATTCAGGGATCGTTTGGTATTTTCCCATGCAATTTCCTTTTTTATATTCTTTAAACAAGACTTTAGAAATTCGTTCCGGTTCTTCTTATATTGATCATATTTGTCACCATTTCCAAATACTTCCCGGCTCTTGTTGTCGTAAGCGAGATTCTTCGGCGACTCTGTTCTTTTCATTGTTCTCTGCTCGTCACAAAACTTTTTAAATCTCTTTTTTATCTGGCTCTTTTTCGGATCCAGATGATCCAGTTCTTTTATCACTTCCTTTAGCACTTCTTCCAGTTTCTTATCGTTGATCACGATCGGCCCCTGTGCCTCAATCTGCGCTTTGCAGAGTTGCTCATATTTCTGTTTTATAAGTTGTTCATAATATGATCTTGTATTTCCCATATTGTTCTCCTTTCCAGTTCCGTGCTCTTAAAAATAAAATCTCGATCTACCTTTTTCCTTATCGTAGTTTTAGTATACCACAGGCTGTAGGACAAACGTGGGACAAATATGGTCTATTCCCTACTTATTGCCTGAACTGTTTCCGGCACCCAAATTTGGCATATATGGATAAAGTGCTCTCGCTGTCACCTGTATCGGCATGGACTGTAAAATAACACGGCCCGGTCCGGTGATCACTGTATTAAAGAATCCTTCTCCGCCAAAGAGGACATTTTTCATACCTCCTATGCTCTGGATATCCATACTGCAGCTGGCATCCATTGCCAGAAGATTTCCGGTACTGACAATCTTTCGCTCATTGGCTGCCAGTACGTATTCCTCTGCGGAACCATCCACTTCCAGAAAGCAGATTCCCTTTCCGCTAAAACGCTCCATAATAAAGCCTTCTCCGCCTAAAAATGCACTTCCCAGCCGCTTCTGGAAATAAATACTCATATCCACTCCGACTTCACTGGCAAGATAAGCACTTTTCTGGACAATCAGGTCTTGTCCCGGACGCACCTCTACTGCCCGGATCGTTCCCGGAAAACAGGATGCAAAGGCGATCTCTCCGTCTTTTTGCGCCGTATAGCGGTTGCGGAATAATGGCTCATTGCTGAACATTCGGCCGAAGATCTTTCCGATACCGCCGCTTTGTGTTTCCATCTTAAAACAGTCATCCATCCAGGCCATAGCACCGGATTCACAGTAAATAGATTCTCCTGCCGCTAACCGGCACTTCACATAGGGCAGATTTCCGCCGGCGATCTCATATCTCATAGAAACTCCTTTCATTTGCCTCTTTCTTTATCCTGATACATCCGTTTATCTGCCTGTGCAATGGCATCCTTCAGCGGATGTACATCACAAACTCCTCCGATGCTGACTGATAAATGCAGTCCCGGATACTCTGGGATCACTACCTTTTCTACTGCACCCTGGATCTTTTTATTTCTCTCTAAAAGCTGCTCTTCTGTCAATTTAGGGAAGAGGAGCAAAAATTCATCTCCGCCGTAGCGGACCAGGATATCCGTACTGCGGATACAGGACTGAATCGCTGCTACGATCTCATGCAGCACCATATCCCCTGCAATATGCCCGTATATATCATTTACATTTTTAAATTTATCTACATCTATGATGTCTACACATTCCATTCCTTCCAGATGAGGAAGATAGGATTCTAAATACCGTCTGGAATAGGCACCGGTCACCGGATCTAGGAATAATTCTCTTGTTTCCTTACTGTTCTTATTGATCAGAAGTCTGGTTCCGTTTGCATCGATCCAACGTCCCTCATCCATCTTGGACAACATTTCAAGGACGCAGGATACCCCTTTGATGCAAAGATACTTTGAGGCCACATAGTACATATCATTTCTGGTAAATTCCAGCTTATTTAACCGGGTCTTCTGCAGCAGAGCACGGGTGGAAATACAATTTCCGCAGGTATCTGCGTTTTCCCAGAAAGCTGCGCAGTGCTGATCCGTTTTTCTTAAAATTCCCTCATCGTCCAGTTCCAGAACGACACTATCCATAGGATCTACCAGACGGACAATATCAAACACATAGGTTAACTGCTTCAGTGCCGCTTTCAGGTCTTTTCCATCTGCCATTCCGTCTCCCGTCAGTCCATCCAGAATCGGAATACCTGCGCTGGTGGGATTGGGTTCACTTAGCTGTCCGACCACCTCCACATACCGGTCCGGTGATAATTCAGACCACAGCGTATGGGCATACAGGTCATAACAACGCTCTTCCTTTCCCCACTTCAACGTGATACTCATGGCAAATTCTCGATTTTCCGGTGTTGTGGATTGGATTGCCTCCCTCAGACGGCAAATATCTTCCTGACCTATCCTGTGTGAATGCTCTATGTCCGAGACATCCACAATAGAATGGCGGTATTTCGGCGGTTTATTCCAATCCATAATATCTACTAATCCGGAACGCACGTCATAGGAGAACTGAATCCCGCCGCATACAGAGGCCATAAATTCTGCTTTTTCCTGCATAGAGCTTAACAAACTCTGAGCCTGGTCACTTTGGGAGGTACCGGGCTTTTCCATGATCGCAGCAGCTAACTGATCGGATTCATACCGGTATGCGTTTTCCTCTTTGTCATAAGAGGTCAGTGACTGAAGAGAAGGTGCGATCTCCTGCAGACACTCTAAGAGAAGAGGATTAAAGGAGCCGCATTCTCCATCCAGGATCATATCCAGTGCGGTCTGATGGGCATAAGCATCTTTGTAACAGCGCTTGCTGGTCAGCGCATCATACACATCTGCCATAGCAACCACCTGAGCGGTAATAGGGATCTCTTCCCCTCGCAGTCCGTCCGGATACCCATGTCCGTCCCAGCGTTCATGATGCCACCGGCATATCTGCCATGCCACACGCAGCAGCGGATTTTCCTTTTCTGTCGATGTTTTTAAGATAATATCGCCTCCGATGGCTGCATGGGTTTTCATAATTTCAAATTCTTCTTTGGTAAGCCTTCCGGGTTTATTAATGATTTCTTCCGGAATATTGATCTTTCCGATATCATGAAGGGCAGAAGCCGTTGTGATCATGGAAATATCCGCATCTGACAGGTGATACTCATCTGTCTTTTGGACCAGCTTACGCAGCAAAAGCTCTGTTACGATACGGATACGAAGGATATGTTCGCTGGTTTCACTGTTTCTGAACTCTACCACATGGCTTAAAATGCCAATGATCAGGTTATTATTCTTCTCTTTTTCATAAATCTGCTCCGAAACCACCTGCTTTAGGTGTTTCTGAGTCCTGTACAGATCCAGAGTGTTCTTCACACGCTGACGCACAATAAATGCATCAAAAGGTCTGCGGATATAGTCCTGTGCCCCATGTCCGTAAGCCCGTTCCATAAGCTCCCTTCCTTCTTCAGAAGAGATCATGATCACCGGGATTTCCCGGTTCCACTTAAACTTCTCCATCTGCTCTAAAACCTGCAGACCATCCATATGAGGCATATTGATGTCTAAAAGCATCAGATCTATGGTCAGATCCTGCTGCAATATATGCACCGCCTCCCGGCCATCCTCAGCCTGCACATATTCATAGCCGTCTCCCAGGATTTCCATTAAGATCTGGCGGTTTATCTTAGCATCATCCACGATCATTAACCTAGATTTCCTATCCATACTCCAGAATTCTCCTCTTTCTCCTCTTTTCGTTTTATCCCTTACTGCTTCAATCTTCGCTTCCTTTTTTCTTTTCTCTCATTTTTCTTATCTAGCGCTGTCTTCTATCATGTCCGCCGATCTGATAGTATGCCTTTTTCTGTTCATACATCCTCTGATCTGCTTTTTCTACCAGTTCTTCCACTTTTGAACATGTCTCCTCTCCTGCAAAAGCATAGCCAACGGACAAGCTTAACTGGCCGGTAAATGCCCCCGTCCAGTGAGCCGTCTTACGTTTCAGCAAAGTCAGTGCATAATCAGCATCTTCCCTTGTCATACGGGCAAATACAACGAACTCATCACCGCCGATACGAAATGTCTTTCCGTTCCTTCCGATGGTGGTATCAATACATTCTGCAGCACCGCAGATCAGTTCATCCCCTGCTTCATGCCCGTTTTTATCATTGACTGTTTTCAGACCATTAATATCAATCAGAAAAACCGCAAGATCCTTCGGGATACAGACATCATATGCCTTACTTGTTTCATTGTAGGCATAGCGGCTGAATACTCCTGTTAATATATCTGTTTCTATCATAGCCTGCTGTCTTGAGATCTTATCATCCAACTGGATCTGTGAAAACTCACAGTGATGGATAAATACAAAAACAGCACCAAATGCCATCGCCAGATATACCACCCGGCACTCATGGCCTATCACATTCTGCATGGCAACACCTGTAAGGATCATCGTAATAATCGCATATAGGGATCTTCTGTTCTGTTTTCTGAACCTCTTGCCATAGGACAACGTCTTTACAGCAAGGAGAGCAATGATCATTAAGTAAAAAGCGATATACACCGGATATAATGTACCATGGGTATAGTAGTGCCGGTCATCCACTGTGATCATCAGATCATAAATAGCTGCCAGGATCTGAAAGATCCCATGTCCTGTAAGGATCTTCCAGTAAAGTTTCCTCTTTTGATCGGATGTTTCCATCAGTACGATCAGGGTACCGCCTGTCATCGGTGTGAAAATATAATCCACTGACTTTACTGCGGTAAGCATCCATTTAGGAAGGTCGGTATTGCCGTTCATATAGACACCGACACACTCTGCGATCGCAGCGATCCCGATATAGAGATTAGTCAGGATAAAATACTTTTTTTCCTTTAGCAGGATCCGGTCATTTTCATAAACCAGAACCGAAAATACAAGAAGAGCTAACAGTGTTATTATAATTACGTAGGTATAATACTTTATCATTTCCATTTATTTTACCCCCCCCCGCCGTTCTGTCTGAACATTCTTTCCGGCACGATAAAAAGAGCCATCTGCATCTTTTACAGGTGGCTCTTATATATCTTATTTCATCGTAACCGGCTGACATAGCCTGTTCTTTCAGGCCTTAGTCCCTTGGCTTTGCGTCACTGCTTTTCAACAGGTTTGCCCCTATAAATGATAGGTTGATTGTAACACACTTTACATAGCAAAACAATACTCATGTTACGGTTTAAAATGCCTGTGCATACAGTTTCAGGATATCATTTTTTGTGGTAATGCGGGGATTGACCTGGATATTTCCGCTCTTCATAGCATCATCTGCCATTTTATCAAAGAGACTGCTGTCTACTCCCGTTTCACTCAGAGAAGACGGGATTCCCAGCTCATCGTTTAATACCCGGATCTCTGCTGCCAGCATATCCGGTGTAAAAGCATCATCCGATACCGGCTTAGAGCAGATACAGTCATAAATGTATTTGTACTTATCCTTGGCATCCGGCATATTGTATTCCACCACCGTAGGCAGAAGGATCGCATTTGCCACACCGTGAGGAACGTCAAAATATGCGCTGACCGGATGGCTCATAGCATGTACATCTCCCAGTCTTGCATGAGAAAATGCGATACCTGCAAACAGGGAACCTGTAAGCATGGCCTCGCAGGCAGCCGGGTTGGTACGATCTGCCACATAGTCGCGGATACTGCCGCCGATCAGCCTTAATGCTTCTCTGGCAAACATATCAGAAAATGGAGAAGCGGCTTTTGAGATAAATGCCTCTAAAGCATGTACCATGGCGTCAATACCGCAGGCTGCTGCCGTTCCCTTTGGCACGGTAGCAATCAGCTGCGGATCCAGGATCGCATAAGCCGGAAGGATATCATTGCTGACCACAGTCAGCTTATAATTACGGCTGTGATCTGTGATCACAGAAAAGGCTGTAACCTCAGAACCGGTTCCTGCTGTTGTAGGGATCGCGATCATCGGTACTACCGGACCGGGAACCTTTCCGCCGCCCTCATAGTCCACGATATTTCCTCCATAGGTGGCAATTACTGCAACAGCCTTTGCCACATCTAAAGGAGAACCGCCGCCGAACGCTACGATAAAGTCTGCTTTGCTCTCTTTAAAGCCTTTTGCAGCCTTCGCTACGGTATCTGTACTTGGGTTTCCCTCTGTTTCGGTAAAGCTTTCGCTTTCCATTCCTGCGCTTTTCAGTGCTTCCTGACACTTAGCCACCATACCGATCTTATTTAAGTGGGGGCCGGAAATAATATATGCCTTGGTTTTTCCAAGCTTTTTAGCAAGCTCAGGAAGCTTTGCAAGGCTTCCTGCACCTACTACGATGTTCTGTGGGATCGTGAAAGAATAGCTGTTCATAGGACCATACCTTCTTTCCTTATTTCGTAAGAGCTTCTACGGATTCTTTGATGATTTCAAAGGCCTCATCACAATCCTTTTCTGTGATGATCAGCGGAGGTACCATACGGATGGTATGTGCTCCGATGGCAGTGATCAGCAGATGTCTGTGGATACACTCATGCTTTACTTCTACAGCCACTACAGAGTCATCAAATTCAACACCGACTAACAGTCCCTGACCTCTTACTTCTTTTACATGAGGAAGGTTTGCAAGCTTTGCTTTGAAATATTCACCCATTTTTGCTGCATTTCCTGCAAGATCACGGTCTAACAGTTCATTTACCTCAGCCAGAGCTGCTGCACAGGAAACAGGATGTCCGCCGAAGGTAGTTCCGTGGGAACCGGGAGTAAATGCCTTTGCCACTTCTTCGGTTGCGCAGATCGCACCGATCGGCATACCGCCGCCAAGTGCCTTTGCCATAGATACGATATCAGGCTTAATGCCATAGTTCATAAAGCTCATAACCTTACCGGATCTGCACCAGCCGGTCTGTACTTCGTCGATCAAAAGGAGCATACCCTTTTCGTCGCAGAATTCGCGCAGTCCTGTCATAAATTCCTGAGTAGCCGGATGTACACCGCCTTCACCCTGTACCGGTTCAATCATGATAGCAATGGTATTTTCGGTACAAGCATCCTTAAATGCCTGAAGATCATTATATGGAGCATAGGAGAAACCGTAAGTCATTGGTCCGAAACCTACCTGGCAGCCATTTCCCGGCTGACCGGTTGCAGACATAGCACCAAAGGTACGGCCATGGAAGCCCATCTTTGCAGTTACGATATGATACTTATTTGGGCCATACTTCTCAATGCCGTATTTACGTGCCATCTTGATCATAGCCTCATTTGCCTCTGTACCGGAGTTCTGGAAAAAGATCTTATCCATACCGATGGTAGTACAGATCTTTTCAGCCAGAAGTGCCTGTGGGATGGTATAAGGATAGTTGAATGTATGCATAACATCCTGTACCTGATCGATCACAGCAGCTACCACCTTGTCATTACAGCTTCCGGCAGAGTTTACGGCAATACCTGCATAAAAGTCCAGATATTTTTCTCCGTTCTCATCATACATATACTGATCTTTTGCCTTTTCGCAGACAAAATCCATTCTTTCATAAGTCTCGATCATGTATTTGCTTACTTTATCCTTAATATCCTGTGCTGTTAATCCTGTATCTGCTAATTTCATAATAAATATCCTCCTTGGCGGTATCCTTTGCCGCTTTTATGTTTATTTTTTCTATCGGATTACTCCAGTATTCCTTCTGAATGGATCATATCCGGGGTAATAAGTCCCTTGATAATCAGGTACTGCTCGATGGTCTTCACGCAGTTGTCAACACCTACCCGTTCACTGTTTAAGGTAAGGTCGTAATTGACCGGATTGGTCCAGTAATTTCCATGAGTATAATATTTGTAATAATCCGCTCTGTACTTGTCTGTCCGCTCGATGGTGGCGTTTGCAACCTCCGGGGTAACACCCATGTTTTTGATGGTTCTGGCTACGCAGAATGCACGGGGAGCTTCTATATAGATACTGACCACATTCGGGTGATCCTTTAATACATAGTCGGCACATTTTCCTACGATCACACAGGACTCTTTTTCTGCAAGATCCCGGATGATCTGGCTCTGATAATCAAACAGCTTATCATCCGAAGCAAAGGCCTCATTTCTTGAGATATAACCCTTTGCACGGGGAAGTCCCCGCAAAAAATTGGAAAAACCGCCGGTCTCACGCATTTTTTCATTTACCTGCTGGAATACATCTTCATCCAGTCCGCTCAACTGGCTTGCAAGAGTCAGGATACGGTTTTCGTAACAATGTATGCCCAGATCCTTTGCCAGCTTGGAAGCGATCACTTTTCCGCCGGTTCCAAAGCCTCTGGCAAATGTGACTACAAAGTTTTCCATGTTGCCTCCATTCCGGCTGCTGTATAAAAGCAGCCATCTTTTTTCAGGCAATGCGCCTAAGATGCGCACCTGCCCATGTTTCATACCTTATAAACATCATCCGGCCAGATAACGTTTCAAAAACTCTCTGGTTCTTGGATTTTTCGGATTTGTAAACAATTCGGACGGCGGTGCATCTTCCGCTACAAAACCGGAATCCATAAAGATCGTCCTTGTAGAAACATCTCTTGCAAATGCCATTTCATGGGTAACGATGATCATGGTAAGTCCTGTTTTTGCAAGGCATTTCATAACATTTAATACTTCACCTACCATCTCCGGGTCCAGAGCTGAGGTTGGTTCGTCAAATAAAAGGACTTCCGGATTCATACAAAGAGATCTGGCAATGGCAACTCGCTGTTTCTGTCCGCCGGACAGCTGCGCCGGTTTTGCGTTGATATAAGGTGCCATTCCTACATCTTTTAAATGTTCAATGGCTCTCTTAAATGCCTCTTCCTTTGGTAAATGCAATACCTTTCTGGTACACAGCATACAGTTTTCCAGAACGGTCATATTGTTGAACAGGTTAAAGGACTGGAACACCATGCCGACACGGGAACGGTATTCATTGATGTCTTTCTGCACATCCCGCACTTCTTTGTCATGGTAAAGGATCTTTCCTGCAGTCTGCTTTTCCAGCTTATTGATGCAGCGCAGCAGTGTGGATTTTCCGGAACCAGAGGAACCAACGATACAGATAATTTCGCCTGCATTTACATCAATATCAATCTTCTTTAAAACTTCGTGATCGCCAAAGGATTTGCTCAGGTCACGAATGGAAATAACCGTATCACTCATAACTTTTTCCTCCTTATGGGTTATCCATGTATTCCACTGCAAGTACATAGTCTGTTTTGCCTTTCAGCCTCTTCTCGATCAGCTTAAACAGCTTATCGAATACAAAGCAGAGTACAAAATAGATCGCAGCGATCACAAGGTAAGCTTCAAAATACTTGTAATAGTTTCCGCCCACAGTCTTTGCTGCCATGAACAGCTCCTGCACTGCAATTACATTCAAAACGGAAGTCATTTTCAGGTTGCTTAAAAAGGTATTTGCCATTTCTGGGATGATATTTTTAAATGCCTGTGGAAGTACGATATACATCATGGTCTTAAATGGAGACATACCCATGGCCCATGCGCCTTCCCGCTGTCCTAGGTCAATGGAGCTGATACCGGCGCGGACGGTCTCGCCCATGTATGCACCGGTGTTCAGTACCGTTACGATGATACCTGCAAATACAGGTGTCAGATCAGAAAAGCCCATCTGACGGATGCCAAAATATACGATCATGGCCTGAACGATCATAGGAGTGTCACGAAAGACTTCTACATAGACTGTAAAAATAACTTTAATCAAACGGAGCAAAAGCTTTTTCAGTATATGGTCACCGTCATTGATCTTAATATCATCAATAATACCAACAATATATCCAAGTACAAATCCAAACAATGTTCCGATAACTGCGATATACAGTGTAAGCCAGGTGCCCTTGATGAACATGCTTGAATACTTCTGTGCCAGAAATACCATCCATTCAAATGAATTGCCCGGATCTTCAAATATCATAGTGTCACCTCACTTCTAACTGTTTTCTTTAGTTTGCTGCCGGCTGCTGAGTCAGTACCTGAGACATCAGCTCATCCATCTCAGCTTTGTCATTCCATCCCAGCTCATCCATTGCGCCCTGAATCTTATCTCTTAATTCTGTGTCATTCTTTCTGGTTGCGATACAAACGTTGACCATCTCATCATCACCGGTAAATGTATCACCCTCTGCTAACTGGATAATGGTCAGGTCATCATTGGTCAGTGCTGCGGATTCTGCAGTAGGAAGATCTACGATGCATACATCTGCGCTGCCGTTGGAGATAGCCATAAAGCACTCGGAAGTTGTTTCAAAGTTTCCGGACTGAGTAGCTCCCTCTACCTGGTCTAACAGCGGGATCCATCCGGTTCCAAGCTGTGTAGTTACCTTGCAGCCGGTTCCTGCCAGATCAGAAAGTCCTTTTACATTTTCATAAGCACCGCCCTTTTTAACAACGATGCAGTTGTCTCTGTAGTAGTAAGGATCAGTAAACGCATAAGAAGCTTCTCTTTCAGCGGTTTTTCCCATACCTGCGATAATGGCATCATAGTCGCCGGCATCCAGAGAAATACCAATGGAAGACCACTCTACCTTGTGAACCTCCAGTTCCATTCCCAGCTGATCTGCAAGTTTCTGTGCTACTGCTACGTCATAACCATATGCATAATAATCAGAGTCATAAATCTTAACAGCCTTGCTGCCGTCCGGTGTGGTGTCGCTGTCCTGCGTCCAGTTAAATGGTGCGTATGCACACTCCATACCAACTCTTAATACTTTTCCGTCATCTGCAGCTGCTGCGGTTGTTGCTGCTGCCTCACCAGTTGTTGTTTCAGAACTGCTGCTTTTAGAACCGCAGCCGGTCAGTGCCATAAGAGCCATCATTCCTGTCATTGTCAATACTGCTGCTTTCTTCATTTTCATAATCATATCCTCCTTGGATTTCCTCTCCTCATGTTCCTTTGCGTGATAACAAAAAAGCACCAGAGATCTTCATCCCCAGCGCCGTTGCTGAATAACAGAAAAGGCGCCGGAGATGATCTTCTCCAGCGCCGTTGCTGATAGTGAAACTATAATCGTTTGGAACTCTTTTTTCAATGTTAATTTTGCACAATGTGATTGTGTCTTTTGAACAATAACTATGAAAACATCAGTCTTTTTACAAGGATACAGTTCACCAGATCCAGGTATGCCATGGAGTCATCCAGGCTGATCCCCAGGATCTCTTCGATCTTTTTTAAGCGATATTGAAGAGAATTCCGGTGGACAAACATCATCTGTGCCGTCTTGCCTACATTGAAACCGTTCATGTAATAATTGACCAGCGTATCGATGAGAAAAGAGCCGTTTTCATTGTCATACATTTCCAGCTGTTTCAGCTTTTCATTGCAGTAATTCATGATCTCCTGCTGGTTTCCGCTGTTGAACAAATACTTATAAATCCCCATGGAACTGGCACTGATCACTTTTTTTCCTGTAGGATTGGGAAGCAGATCCTTTTTCGGAATCAGGTTTTTAGCCTCCTGATAGCTTTTGCCAAAATCAGCCGGGTCGGTATAAGCGGCGCCCAAGATACAGGTGCTGCATATGGCTCCGGCAAAAGGGGCTCGATTATCCAGCTCTTTTAAGATCTCTTCGATCTGAGATTCCGTTTCCTTGGTGCTTGTCTCTTCAAAAAGCAGAACAAATTTGTTTAGAAAACGCATATACATAGGGCGTTTTTTCATATGGATGACTGCACGGTTTAAACAGTCCATATAGTAGCAGTAGGTATGCTCGTCCTGTTCCAGATTGACCCCGTATTTCCGGTCAATGACGATCACTCCCACCCGGTAGGGATGGTCAAACTCAAGACCGAACTGGGCAGAGATCTTCTCAATGTATTTCTCATTGACCTCATAGCCAAACAGCAGGTTATACAGATAATCTCCCGTTCGTTTATTATTTACATTGGTCTCCAGGATCAGCTCTCCGATACTCTGGGCAATATCAACAAAGGTGGCTCCTTCCCAGCGTATCTGAAAAAGAGGCAGGGAAAGCTCCCCTGCCTTCTTGATCATCTTTTCCGGTATTTCTTCTTTGTCATCTACAACAGAAACCGCCAGACCGGATATTCCAAGGTCATTTAACTCCACCATGGTATCATATGCTTCATCCATGTTAAAACGAAGGTAATCTACCACGATCAGGGCGAAATTTCCCGGGTTCATATGGTCTCTGTAGGGCCTTGTCTGTACCATATAGGTCCAGGACACCACACGCTCCAGACCGGCTTCTCCTGTCAGCAGCTCCACGCCATCCAGACGTAAGTTATAAACATCTCTGCATGTGATCATTTATGTTTTACACCCTTCTTTTGGACTGTGTCCTTTTTCAGCTCCGGATCCTTATGTTCCGGGGCATAAATCTTTTCTTCTTTTGCTGCTTTCACAGGCAATACGATTTTTTCTTTCTCTTTTTTGGCGGAACCTACCTTTTTTTCCTTTTCATGGGCCTCAAACCAGTTTTTCATCATTTCATCAATACGCTCATGGCGTTTTTCCTGTCCGCTGGTATGCTCTAATACCTCATTTACGATACTTCTTCCCACTTCCAGATTTGGTACCTTGATCAGGCGGTTGTTTTCGTCTGCAATATAAATCCCCTCCGGCAGTTCATGGAGACCGGAACCTCGATACATTTCACCTGTTGCCAGATCCATATACCCTTTGCGGTGCGCCTTGGTATCTCCATGGGCTTTCTGGGACTCATCTACCGTTCCCAGGTTCACTCCATGGTTGGTAGTGGTTAAAATGATCCTCTTTGCTCCATCTACGCTTTGTGGAGCAAAGAAATAACGGTGATCTGTATGAAGGGAATACACCACCGTTGCATCCCCGGAATTTTCCAGAGGCGCCATCCTGCGTTCTGCCATTTCCTGACGGATCTCAGGCCGTTTTTCCTCCACCACATTGATCTTTCTCTTGATACCGTGATCAGAGCCAAAACCGGCTACCGGGTCCATCTGCAATAGCTTAAACTTTACCTTATCCTCATAGCGGGGATAGTTGTTTTTCAGCCAGTATTTCAGCATCATCGCTCCCTGCACTGCCGATACGCCCCCACGGCTGTGTCCTTTGACCATGATCGTGACGGCGTCTGATGGATCTTCTGTTTTTACAGGATTGTTCCCCTTGTCCCATTCCTTAAAAATGGTTTCCAGATACTGTTTTCCTGCGGTCAGCATATATTCGCTGACGTTCTGGATACTATATTCTCCTTTATTTCTGGCACCGTTCCAACATCCAAGGATGGTACTCTGGGATCCCGGCATACTGTAGCGCAGCCGGTAAGTCTTTGTATGATCCGGTTTTTCCACCGTCCGATCCTTGACATAAATATATTTCTTATCACTTAATCCCTTCAGTTTGGAACGGACTCCAAATCTCTGCCGGATCAAAGCTTCTGACCTTTTTTCGGATCCGGCTTTTTCTTGGACAGCAGAGCCGGTATCCTCTAATTGTTTCTGTAAGTCGGACTGCTTAAACTCATCGATCACCTTATTCTGGATCCGGATCTGAGCTTCATCCGGTGTTCCGAATATCGCCCTCAAAAATCCCGGAAGCCTGTTTGTCCAATTAACTTCCCACTTGTTTCCCTTATCAATATCCTCAAGTGGGATAAGAACCTCGTCCCGGTAATAATGATCCTCTCCGTCTAAACCTGCGTGGCGCGACTGGAACTGCTTATATCCGGAACCCGCCAGATCAAATTCCAGGACGTGACCGCCCAGTTCCTGGAGTTTCGTACCGTGAGCCGCATGAAGCTTTGTTTCCATGGTCTTTTCTGCTTTCAGCTGCTCATATTTCCGGTACGGATCCTCCATTTTCCCCTGGGAAACGGCTCTCATCACAGCATCCTTAACACTGCCGATCTTATATTCCTCCTGATGACGGCTGCGTGCTTTCTCCCGAATCTTACTCCAGTCGCACTTGTATTTCAGTTTTGGCATAAAGCGCCTCCTGTCTGTTTTGCCGGACTATTTTCCTTTTACCGGGGCTTTTGGCTTTTTCTCCATATTTTCTATCTTTGGAGCTTTATTTGCGGCTTCCTGTCTGGCGTTCTTGATCTCACTGATCTTTGCGTTCAGGTTGGAATATGCTTTTGCATCCTTAGAATTAGCGTTTACAGTGACCGCATCTGATTTGTTTGCCAGAGATGCCTTCAGAGTTTCGTAATCCAGTTTAACCTTATTAACATTTTTTGAATTATCATTTCCAAGATTGATTTCGCCCTTATCTTTGTCTGATTTCTTGAAATCAGGTGCATTTTCTAACAGTTCCAGCATACGTACACAGGACTGTTTGCGGATCTGTCCGGCTTTTGATTTCATATGATCCAGACCACCGTTATCATTGAGGCTTAATTTCAGATAAGCCTTGCAAGCATCATATGCTGTGTTTGCATCGGTCTTATTTTCACGATAATTCTTAATCGCACTAACCATAGCATCATACTGAGGAGAATTTCCCCAGATACTGATCTTTTTCACACTTTCCATCGCTTCGCAGATGTCTTTCAGCTGGTTGCGGATATTCTCGCTTTTCTTATCGGCAATTTTAGCATTTTCCAGGGCACATCTTTGGGCAAACACAGTTTTATCATAATCTACCTTCAGATTCTTTCGCATGTTACCCAATTTATCTGTGGTCTCTTTCAGATGCTTAATTCGGGTTTCTTTCTCTTTATCAAAGAACTCCCCCTCCGTCATATTCTTCTGATACGTTTGAATGGCTTTTTTCAGATTTTCTTCTGCCTTGGATCGCTGCGCATTGTAGGTGGTAAGATGCGTGTTCAGTTCGCTGCTCAGCTCCTCGATTGCTTTTGTCAGAGAGTCTTTCTTGTCCGCAAACTTGGGCTGAAATGGATCCTTCATAAGTTCGTCGCGGGTTTTATTGATCGCTTCTAATTTCTTCTGGACTTCTGTATTGTAAATTGCAATATCCGTATATGCCTGCTCTTGGACGGTTGCCTTAAAGATATCTCTGGCGCCCTCTGCTTTTGCTATTGATTGAGCTCGACCTGATTCGACCTCTTTGTTCGCCTGTTTGAAATCGGCCTCCATGGTCTTTTCCGTATTATTTACCAGCGAGTCGTATCTATTGCAGAGTTTGTTTAACTCATTTTCATCGGAGGCCAGGAAATTGACAACTTTTGGTTTATTTTTCATCTGGTATGTTTTATCCAGTTTTTTCAGATCATCTCTGATAGCCTCCACTGCCTGATCATAAGAGGCCTGCGCTTCTTTTACCTCCGGATCGTCAGTGACATCCGGGTTTGCCTTTTTGATCGCATCATAGAAAGGACTCAGGACTTTATTGCCGTAAGCATTGAGCGAATTTCCGTCTTTCAGCTTGTTCAATTCCTCTAAATTTGCATTCAAGGTTTTAAAAAGCGGGTCAAGCTCGTCGGAAAGCTCCTGCTGACGTGCAGTTCGTTCTGCCTGGTAATCCGCTTTCCAATCTGCCTGAAACTGTACGGCATCGAGCTTGCAGTTGAGATTTTCGAGGTCTGCTTCGCTTAGCCTTTCGGTGGTATCGCCCTCGGAGTTGTCCTGCTCATAGCCCTGTGCAAATATGTCGAACTCTTTCGCATTCATATTCACACGGTCGCGAAGCATGGTTTCATAGTTTGTAAGGTATTTCTCAAGATCAGCCGGTGTTTTAAGGGGCTTATTGGAAAAGAGCCCCGGATCAATGCA
Source organism: bacterium (assembly GCA_963621525.1). Taxonomy (GTDB): domain Bacteria; phylum Bacillota; class Clostridia; order Lachnospirales; family Lachnospiraceae; genus Enterocloster. The sequence continues at coordinate 67,779 of CAVFER010000004.1, forward strand.
CTCAGTTCCCTTATATTTGGCAAAGCCTTTATTTAACGGCTTTGTATCATAAGCAATCCAGTTCAGTTCGTCTTGGGTGAATGGTTTGTTTGGATCATGCTCATCATTTAAAAGATAGAGGCTTCTAAGCGCAACGTGACGCGTATTGTCAAGCGGATCTCCAAAGTAACGATCTGTGTTGTAGTGCATATCCTTTGTCATCAGGATCCGGTCATAGACAGGCTTATAATTTTCATAGTTCTCTGCAACGTTTCCCCGAGAATTCAGCGATGAAACGGCACTTCTTTTGAAATCTGCTGAGATGGCAATGGATTTCCATAATTTGTTGAAGGTCTCTTTAAAGTTTTCCTGCGTTCTCTCTTTCGGAGAGAAGACCTTCTGGGGATCGAAAAAGATCGCGTTTTCCTCTTTTTCCTGTTTGATGTTGAATTCACGGAAGATGCTTGCCATGGTGTCGAAATATTCGTCTGCGCGCTTGTTAAAAGCATCCGGAGCTTCGTGATATGCATGAGCCAGATTTTTTATGGCATCGGCCATATCCTTTGATACAAGAACATTTTCAAATTCATGATCCACTACATAATTTATTTCTTTTTTTGTTTTCGGTACTAAATATCCCATATATGCTCCTCCTTTTTCACTGCTTGATGTATTTGTTTCATTTCGTTTGTTTTTGTTTCTTTTGTCTTTCTATTTAGATTATATAAGGTGCGGTGGGACAAATGTAGGACAAAAAAGCACTCTTATTTCACTTTTTATAAACATTTTCCACCTATTATTCCATCAGGCGTATATAATAAGGCCAGTCTGCATCCCGGATACTGACGGTCACATTATTGACAGAACCGCTGGTTTCATGAACGCACTGGATCTTTCCGTCCTGCGTCCATCCTAAAAACATGACCGTATGGGCATCTTTGCCGGTACGCACCAGAATATCACCAGGCTTTAGTTCCTCTCTGCTGATCCGCTGACCTAAGGACGCAAGACCGCTGGTGCTTTCGTAAGGAAGCCTTTTTCCGGTGGCTGACCAGTATACCCAGCTGATCCAGCCGGAGCAGTCCAGTCCTTTCAAGCTGCGCCCCTCTGTGTCAGGAGACACTGCCATTCCAAAGTTGTTTCCCTCATATCCGCCAGCGGAAGGCTTTCCGCCCCAGTAATAAGGCACCCGCCCCACGGAATTTAAGGCAAAGCGGAGCAGATTTTTCCGTTCTTGCGAAAGTTCAAAAGAGAGATCCCCTAAATAGGCATCCACATCCACGGTACTTACCGGCAGCTTTGGAGAAGATAACTCTGTGCTCAGACCGTATTCCCTATACCAGTCCTTTTTTGCAAGCCCCAGGGCAGCCTGTCGGTTTTCTTCTGTCCAGCCATGCCAGCCATCCTGGGTATAACTGCTTTCATCATTTCCGGATGCATCCAATGTAAAAAGATTGTTTTCCTCCGTCAGACCGGCGATCTTCAAAACAATGGTCAGATCCACATGTCCCGGGCAGAATAGCTCCCCCTCGCCTTCTATTGGTTCCGTTTCCGGTGTTGCATTGCTGTCCGTTCCGATTTCGACGCCTGCATCCGCCATCTCGCTGCTCTCAGCTGTTTCAAAGACTTCCTCCGACAGATCCGCTTCCTCTTTCTCGCTTTCACTTTCCCCCTCGGTCAGATCCACGTCCTGCTCCGGTTCCGTATCCGCCTTTTCTTCTGCTTCTTTTCTGCTGACACATCCCGAACAATGGTATACATCACTGATGACTAAAGTGTAAAAGTGAGAAGCTTTCCAAAGTTCCTTGCAATATGCCATAAACCCATCCGGATCATTTGGATTCTGATAATAGGAATACACGTTTGCTAAGGACATGATCTGGAATATATTGGAGTAGGGAGAAATACTATTTCCGTCTCCGTCCTCTGTCAGAAACCATACATTCCTGAACTGGTCAATGGTCCATGTAGACGGGTCATCTGCAACATGGTTTTCATTCTCCGGATCATAGTCCCCTGTGATACACGCCTTGGATATTCCCATCTTCTCCGTCATTTCAGCCGGTGTCAGATGAGAATAACTGTATACAGCTCCCGCCCAGTCCAGATCCCAATCTGTCAGCTCTGTAAAAATCTGCCCGCCAATGCTGGATACTGGCAGAGTATCTGCTGCTCCTTCCGGAAAGACATGAAAAAGATTCATTTCATCTGCAGACAGAACCGGGCTGTCACCTTCCTGTGCTGCTTTTTCTGCCTCAGATGGTGTGGAAATAGTCAAACTTTTTTCTGACTGCTCCGCCACAGGAATAGTTTTTACATCGATCACCTTATAGGAAATCGGCTGGTATAAAGTGGATACTCCTATATTAGCGCATCCCAATACCGTAAGAAATACCGCCATCACCCGCTGGTCTTTGCTGAGCTTACGGCATCTTACCCATATTTTTCTTCTTTCCCGTCCTCTTATTTTACCAAAATAATCTTGTATCCGTTTTAATTTCATCTGTTTTACTCAAACTTGTTGTCTTACGTCACTTTCGGTTTCAAAAATTCCTACCCGTGTACAGTAACGATCTTCTCCATCAGTTCCCGTTCTGGCAGCGGCTTTGAAAAATAATACCCCTGGATCATATCTACGCCCCAGCTGCTTAGCAGTTCCATTTCCTCCTGTGTCTCTACTCCTTCAGAAACAATGGAGTAATTCATCCTGTGGAAGGTATCCACAAGGCTATGGTAAAAAAGAGATCTTTTATCATCCAGACAGATATCAAAAAGAAGGGAGCGGTCCAGCTTGATCACAGAAAAAGGCAGTCTCATAATCGTATTCAGGTTCGCATACCCAGATCCGAAATCATCCATACAAAGACGGACACCGGCTGCCATAAATTCATCTACTACCTTTCTCAGACTGGCATTGTACTCCGTAGCAACCGTTTCCGTGATCTCAAACTGGATCCAGCTATGAGGAATCCCGGCACTGTCCATCATCTGAATAAAATGGCTGCTGCAGTCACTGCGCATAAGATCCAGAGAGGAAAGATTGATCTTTACATTCCGCAGTTTTTCCATCATCGTCCTGTTCTCATTTAAAAACCTGCAGATCCGCTGAAACTGCAGGTCTGTGATCTGCTCGATCATATGATTATGCTCTGCGATCTGGATAAATACATCCGGTGCCACCCAGCCTAATTCCGGATGGTGCAGACGGCTGAGTGCCTCCAATGTAACAAAGCACTTCTCGTTTACCGAATAAACCGGCTGGTAATATACCTCAAACAGATCTTCCTTGATAGCAGTATGCAGATATTGTTCGATCTTTTTCTGATACAGGAATCCGTCCATTGTCTGCCGGTCATCCTGGATCACCTCCGTCATTCCGCTCTGAGGCGCCAGTGATTCCAGATATTCTGCATATTCCAGCACCAGACCTGCATTTTCCAGCTTCTGTGCATGGATGACCCCGCAAAGGATCACCGGTACAGAAAGCTCATGCCGTTCTATGTTAAGCGTCCGGTCCGGTGCAAACATATCACTTAGCTCTTTCAGGTAATATTCATATCGTTCAAGGGTTTCTGCCATGATCAGAAATCTTCTTCCCGTAATGCGAAAGGCATTCTTTCCGCACAATCCGTCTAACTTCTGAGCCGTCACATTTAAGATCCTGTCTCCGCCCTGAAAGCCTGCCACTTTATTTATATGCTTCAGCTGATACAGATACAGGGTAATAATGTGAAAGGGCTTGTTCGCTGCCATCAGCTCCTTGCTTTTTCTTGCCAGATAGACCTTATTATACAGGCCGGTAAGAGAATCTGTATTTGCATGGGGATTATTAATGGTGATAAACAGCGCCAGTACGCCAAGGCTGATGCCAAATCCGGTCATCAGTAAAGGATGATATAAAAACTGGATCACCACACAGCTTCCGGATATAAGAAGGATCTCCAACAGAATCTTTACTTTCGTATACCCCAGTGTTTTTCTCCAGAAAATGACCAGAAGCAGGACCACTGCCAGGTGGCAGAAGGCACTGTAATACATGAGCATGTACCATGGCCCCTTAATATACCCCTCCGTCACATCGAAATAAAACAGTTTTTCTGTAAATGGGTTAGACAGCACGATCCCGATCAATATAACGGTGGGTATCCCGGTGAACAGCAGTTTTTTTACAGATACAAACCGGTCCTCGTGCAGTGTCTGGGCATAACAGAGCATCACATAGGGAAGCAGTGCCTGAAACAGATAAAACAGAGTGGTGGAAGTTAGTGCACCTACACCAAAATTCCCCACAGATGTAATGTAGTAATTACTGATCCATTCAGTGACCACATCCAGACTTACAAGGATCAAAAATATGAGAAAGACCCGGCTGTTCAGATCTTCCGCCTTTTTCTGTCCTAAAAAATACCACAGGATCATCAGCAGGATCATCATTGCTGCGATCAGAAAGTCTGTATTATAGATCATATGTTTCCCCCCTCATTACCGGCACAGCATGGCATCTGCCTGTTCCTTCCAGTCGCTGATTGTCTGAAAGCTTCCGTCTGCCTTTTTCAGATAGCTGTATCCCATCCGTAAACGTACCGGATGACCGGCATATTCCATTTCATTTTTGATGGAACTTTTCCATTCATCCGGTGTCTTTTCAGGATCCGGTACGATCACTGCAAACTCATTTCCGAAAATGCGAAAGTACTCCGCTTCTGGTTCAAATCCGGACAGTCCCGCATTCTGGATGCAGCGCGCTGTCTGGATCACGATCTCATCTCCCCGGTTCATCCCGTGGACATCATTGACCTGTTTTAATCCCGTAATATCGATGAATAAAAGAAGGGCATCCTCAAAAGGTCCTATTGCAGTCTGTATATCTCCCATATACCGTTGGAATGCCTTACGGTTTTTCAACCCGGTCATCCGGTCCGTCTCCGATATCCGTTCATATACCGACTGTTCCAGGATAGATCGTACATCTCCGGATATCTTGCGCACCAGAAACCAGAACAGGATGGAAATAAAAACAAGAGTGCCCAACTGGAAAACGGCATCATACCAATAAATAGAACATACCCAGTATAAGATCAGCGCCGTCACACCACTGATCCCCAATGCACCAAAAGCCGCCAGACAGAACGCCGGTTCTTCTCTTTTCTCCTTCTGGTATTCCTTCCACAAAAGAAGGATCATGGAAATCGCACCCACGATCAGCAGCAGATGGGTTATAAGAAGCATACGGATGAACGGAATCCCAAATAATAGGTTTAAAAATCCCTGAAGGATGGCATTTCCATAAAGAAGGCAGATCCAAAGTCTTGGCTGCCACTGTACCGGTCCGCTTACTGTATTCTTCACGAAATGCAGCATCGGCACAGACATCAGCATAAAGGCATAAAAAGAGAGCACAGCCCCACCTGCGCTGTGATTTCCATAGACCTGATACATTCCCGAATCAAAAATACACCAGACAGCGCACAAGATCATAAACAATGCCACATCCAGAAAACGTTTTTCCCCGATATGGTAATGCCGCGCAAAGAAAAATATGATCACAGATACGATTCCCATTGTGATCATGCAGAATACCACCAGAGTTGAAAAAGCATGATCCCGCCAATGCTTCTGCGCAATGGCAAAGGAACTACCCAGAAGAGGTGCCTGTACATCAATCTTCTGACCCGGCTTACAGGTAAGCACAAGCCGCAGGGAATTCTTTCCTGTTCCCTTTGGCAGAAAGATATCGGCCCACATTTTTCCCTTCATCTGGCTATTTTTTATAAACTTGCTATCCTTATAAGAATACAAATGCTTTCTTCCCAGCCAGACATCCGCATTATACTGCAGTCCGCGCACCGACAATATCTGTCCCCGATCTGCACGGATAAGGGTCCTATTGGAAAGAATGACCAGTCCGTTCTCATCTGCTGTAACAGTACAGGGCAGTGTCAGCTCCCTTTGTTCCCCGTTTAAAAGCTGATACCAGCCACTGCTAAGAGATCGGATCTGCCCCGGTGAATTTTTCCGACCGGGCTGCCAAAGGATCTGCATCAGGCATACCAGTAAAAAAAGAATACAGATAATGCTGATCCACTCTATCTTCTTTAAATCTCTATCTGTTTTCATACGTTCTCCGTCCGAAATAAACACATCTGCTGCCGGATCGCTGCTTTTTTTTGCACCTTTGCAATCCTGCTCTCATTATAAACAACCATCCAAGAATTGTAAACCATATAGGATGAGGCACACGATTGAAAAAAAATCCCATTCCCCGGATAAAAGGGAATGGGATTTTTTTATTAAACGTTGCCGCTCAGCCAGGCAACAATAAAGAACACGGCAAAACCGAACAGATAAACAAGTCCCACAATGGACAGTCCTCTCAGCCATGGCTTAACCTTATGTTCCTTTGTATTTACAAGGTTGTAGTTTAAAAGAGCAAAGATAGGTGTTGTGATAAAGGATGCGATCATAGCAAAACGAAGCATGGTCGCAACATTTCCTGCAAAAAGATAAACAATGATCAGGCCAATGACGGATGTGGCAGTCGTCCAGGCTGCCAGTGACATTTTTCCTGACTCCTTCTTATCTAACAGCAGACGGAGCGCTTCATTATTTGCACGGGAATAACCGTCGATAACCGTAAGCACCGTTCCGAAGATGCAAAGGAAAGCGATAAAGGTGATGAGAAGCCTTGACCAGTTGCCGAACACGGATGCATACATATTGACGAACTGTGCAATATATGCAGCCGATGCACTGAGAACCTCTTCTCCTGAGCCGAACTGAATCAGCGCACCCAGGGCACAGAAGATAACCGCCAGGATCGCAGTTCCGATATAACCTACGTTAAAATCAAATAATACATCCTGAAGAGACAGGTTACGGATCTGTTTTCTTTTTTCAACCTGCCACATGGAGTTGATCGCCGAAATCTCGATAGGACAAGGCATCCAGCCCATCAGGGAAACGATGAACGGAAGAGCCGCCAGCCGCCACGGTGTAGGTGCTTCAAAATCCGGTGCATACTCACGATGTCTGAAAAGTGCAATCACAACTGCTAAGGTTGTAGCAACGGTAAGTGCCGTCATAACCCATTTGGACAAAGAATCGATAAACTTATATCCGCCGATCAAAAGCATAGCCCAGATGATCACAATGATGATCGTGGTAAGCTGTGAAAGGGAAAGCCCGAAGCCATTAGGCGCAATGTTAAACAGGATCGCCGCACAAAGAATACCTACTCCTGCAGTGTTTACCAGTGCAGAGAATACATTCAATGCGAAGAAAACCACAAGCCAGCCTTTTCCTCTTTCCGCATATCCTTCAATCAGGGTTTTGTTGTTCTCCATGGTATACTGGGAACCAAACCGGAAGAACGGATACTTAAATACATTGATCAGGATGATCAGAATCGCCATCTGCCAGCCGTAGATCGCTCCCGCCTGCGTTGACGAAACGATATGCGAACCGCCTACTGCGGCAGATGCCATCAAAATTCCGGGGCCTAATGCTTTTGCTTTCGATTTCCATGTTGAGTTTTCTGGTGTTTCAGGTGACTTTGACATATTTCTACCTCCTAAATTTCCCCCCAAAAACCTGCTATGTTCTCTCAAAATCTTTCTGTGCTTGATTTTGTGAGAATATTTTCTGTATATCCCGTCTATACCTTCCTCTCAATTGCACAGAGTATAAT
>CAVFER010000004.1:75454-90674 GCA_963621525.1 bacterium
GAGTATAATAGCAAAATTTTTAATGGATTGCAAATAAAAGAAAGAAAAAATAACGTCATTTTGTCCTACATTTGTCCCATCCTGCATGCTATATTATAACCAGACAGAAGAAACGAAGAAATCAAAGTTCTCTCGTAATCTTTCTGTGCTTGAAAGTGCAGGAAAGACTCCGAGAAGACATATCACTCCAAGGAGGGCAAATATATGGCAGGCAACAACAATCAGGAAAATCAAAGGCCACAGAGACTGGATGAATTTTCAGATGATTTTTTTGGCGAACTTTCAGAGCAGGATCGCAAAGCACTTAAGGACTGGGCAGACAGAGAAGAAAACAAGTACAAAGAACAGCGGCAGGAGCAATATCAGGTTGAAAATGTGAAAGCTAAGCTAAAGGAGCTGGATGAGGCTTATTACAAAGGCAAAAAAAAGGACGATTTTGACAGAGCAAAGAAACGCTATCAGAAGCTTCAGGCAAAAAGCAAGAAAGAACTGGACTCGATCAATGCAGACCTGAATTTCCTGAATGAGCAGGAACAGAAGGAAGCAAAGGAGAAATTTGATCAAATAGCACCTGGGATCATCCGCAAATATGATAGGGAATTAGAAGATCAAGAGAATCTGCTTAAGCGGGCACAAGGGACCAACCAGCGTTTGAAGGAAGTGATCGAAGTCAAAAAAGAGCTGGAAAGGCTTGAAAAAGAACGCAAAAAAATAGAATATACAGCCTCTGAAATAGCCGACAACACAGAGCTTGATATGATACAAGTAAAACAAAGTGCCGTAGGTCTGACATCTAACAAAAGAGAGCAGAACGACAACAACGTCGCCTTTCAGGGCAGAATGACCGAATTGAACGACCAATTAAATCAGATCGATAAGGAAAAAAATAAATTCACAACCAAGGTTTTTGACATTTTTACCGGTAATAAAAAGAAAAAGCAATTAACAGCTGCACTTGAGCGGACGCAATACGAAATCTTAAAAGCAAAGAGAGATTTTGCAGAAAAACAGTCAACTGCACTGAACACCGAAAACAAATTAAGCGCAAAGCTTAAGAACAGTCAGGCTAATGTGACAAATCACTCAGAGCAATATGGCGAACAGACCAAAGTATACCTTCAGCTTTTAGAGCAGAAAAAACAACTGGAAGAAAAGCTGGAGAAAATTTTGGACAGAGAGCCAAATAACAATCAAAAGCTGACATTTAAACTGGGAACTTCAAGTGAATTAGAAGATCTTATCCCCAATGGCGAAAAGGCAATTACAAAGTACAAAAACAACCTGGTCCAGATCCCAAAAGACAAGGAATCCGCCCTCGATCAGGCATATCAAAAAATCCTGCAAGAGTGTATGCAAAAAAACAAAGAAAAACACGACGATCTGGATAAGCAGAAACGTGCTTTAGAACAGCCGCTTGAGCAGACAAAGAGTGTACTGGACGTGGCAGAACGAGCTTATCAGAACGCTGAGGCAAATTACAAACAGAAGGTTCAGAATATCAAGCAGGAGGCCATAAGCAAGCGCACAAAGCCAGGAATGGAATACTTTGACAAGGTAAATGCATTGAAAGATAAGAAGAAAAAGATTGAAACGAGATTGGAAAAGTACGCTCTCCTTTCCCAGGCCATTGAAGAATTAAAACATAGTGAGAAAAAGGGAAGCAGTACGAACTCAAACGAATTTCAAACTATGATCGATGCCCTGGAGTCTTTCTCCACTCTCATGCGAAACCCGGACTCCAAACAGGCTGACATGGATCAGAGCTGCCTCAACGCAATTCAGGCCTGCGAGAATTACGTAGAAAAAAGAAATCAGGATTATCTCCGCTTTATGCGAAGCGATTACGGCAAATACAGGATCAACCGCACAACTTCCATTTCCAGTGCGTTAAAAAAATTCAGCCCCGATGTTGCAGCCCAGTTTGAACAGCAAAAAGAAAATACAGCTACCCGTGTAAGAGTATCTCTCACAGACAACAGCAATCAGAAAATGGTAAAGACAAGTCCAAAAGAGGTTCAGAAAGCAGTCGAAAAAACAAAATAATCTTCAAAAATCCCCTTAAGCAGCCGGCTTAAGGGGGGTTTTTTATTCATTATGCTCTTCCTAAATTCTGAGGATGGATGCCGGGCTCCATCTGTTTTTCTTTTAACCGTTCTTTTGCAGTCTGCAGCTCTCCCTGATACATTTTGTTTAATATCGCCTTCACTGCACGTCCGGAAATTTCAGCCTTTTCTCCCGGTGCTTTTTCTTTCGGGTTCAGGATTTCCTCCACCTGATTTTTCAGCTCCGCTGCTGTTTCATGTCCCTTCTTTTCCAGCTCCTGTGCATACATACGGATCATTTCCATATCGGCACGTACCTGCTTCATGTCCATTTTATCATTCGTTTTCTTCCTGATCGCTTTCTGCAGCTGCTCCACAGAAACACGTTGTCTCTCCTTCGGATTTTTCACAGAGACCAGACCCGTTTCCAGCGAACTCTGTGCATAATTCCAAAGCCGCTCCTGGGCTTCCAAAGCCTTAACTCCCAGCACATGCACCGGATCATCCGGTCTTAAGGTTTTCAGGTTGCTCTGCAGAGTTACCTTCATCCTTCCGTAGATCTGATTTCCGATATATCCGGCCAATTGAAAATCATTTTTCTGACGCAGATCTGCTTTATGTCTCTCCTGCAGCTCTACGCAGTTTTCAAAATATTTTTCGCTTTCCTGTTTTCCCCGGATCAGCTTCTGAAGATCCGTTGCTGCATCAATACGAGCCTGATTATCTGCTTTGATCTTAAACACATGACTTTTATTGCGATACCGTTCAATCTCCTGATCCAGATTCTGTCGTGCCGCTTCCAGGCTTCGATATCCTGCTGCCAGCTTTTCTTCCCGGGTCTGTGTATCCTTTACACGCTTCGGATGGATTATGTCATCTTTCGTATCAGACAAAATCTGCCTCATCTTCCGGTACTCTTCGGCATATTCCCGAAAAGCATTATACATAGAACGGAATTTTTTGCTTCGGTCTCTCAGGTCTTTTCCGCCGTTATCATCCAGACGTTTCTTAATATCCTTCAGCTTCTGATATTCCTCATTTTGCAGCAGCAGTATTTTTTCCGTATCGATTTCCAATCCCTGCTTGCTGTATTGGATCGGAGCTTTATCCTTATTGGCTTCGCCCACAGATATTCCCCTTTTTACATCTTTCACATCCAGAAGATGATCTGCTGCCATATAAAAGATATTGTTGGGGATTTGCGATATCTGCTGCTGGGTTATGGGATCTATGCCTTTATTCTCCGGCAGCGGCACCAGCGCATTCAGATTAAGCTGATCCCATTCATTCTCCTTCACAATATGAATGGAACCGTTTTCACTGATCAGCTTTTCGTGCCAAATTTCCAGCTCATCATTTTCACGTCCCTTCCGGATCATCTCCTGCAGCTGAGACAGTCTTTGTGAAGCCGACTCCACCTGCTCCTTGCTGAAATGATACGGCTTCAGCAGCTCCTCTAACTCCTGACCGGTCATAGCTTCAACTGCAGCTGCCATTTTAGGGGTTATGATCTTCAGATTTTCCGGTTTTGCCAGACGTATAACACCGCCGCTTTTCAGCGCTCCGAAGGAGTTATCGTTATCAATCCCCTTTACCCCCAACAGCTTTGGATGTTCCGGGTCTGAAAAATCCTGCTGAAAGAAAAAGTTGTTGGCATGGCGGTCTGTATTGGCACACAGATAATCCAGGATCTGAAGGTCTGCCAGAGAGCTGAGCATTTCTTTGCTGTCAAACTGTTTCGGATCCACTTTATAAAATGGATCGGTACCGATCAGATAGGCCGGATCAGCCGTATTGGGACCGGCAGACTCCATCATGACACCTGTAATCTCTTTTCCCTCGCGTTTTACCGTAACACGCCTGCTGTTTGCTAAAAGATCCGGAAATCCCAACATACGTGCCACGTCACTCATGGCACTGGATCGTTTCGAAATCTCATCTCCCGGTTTGATTCCGGAGAGCTGCAGTACAGCATGGCGGTTTCGATTCTTTTCCACATCACCTGCCAGCTCTTTAAGGGTTGCCCGGAAGTTTTCATCGTTCTTATATTTCTTCTCGATGCAGTCTGTCTGTTTCATAAACTGATCCACTGCATCCAGTTTCCCTTTATTCCGGAAATTAAATGCTGCGATGCGGAATGCATAAAATTCTTCACGCATGTCTTTACGGCCAAACACTTTCAAAAACGGCTCTTCATACTCTGGATGTTGTTCTATATAACGCTCAAAGATTTTCTTCGCATCCGCCATTTCCAGTGTTTCCGTAAGTTCAGCAGTAAAGAACCCCTGACGCAGTTCGCCGTTTTCATCAATGTACTCTACTGCTTCACGGCTGCTCATGGCATTGCCTACCGGACCGCCGCGCGTATTCTGAAACTGGATCGTGGGATTTTTTAAGCCGTGGAGTACATTTGCAAGCGGAGGAAGATTTTCTGATGAAACCCCTTTCAGCTGGTTGTTATTCTGCACCAGCAGCGCACACAGACTTTCATATTCCAGGATGTTCTGATCGTTCTCCCACAGTCTGGTGACGTCCTTGACACATTCCCCATACAGACTCGTAAGCTCTTTATATTCCTTATCTGTCATAGGAAGACAGCTTCCGGATCCATTACGCCTGATATAGTGCAGCTGAACATCGGATAAAAGCTGTTCCATATCCTGCTTCAGGATCTGTGCCGTCTTCTGTTTGTAATCCAGATTGTCCTTAATCACATTCCACAGATCAAACAGCTCCTCATATGCAGTACCGGATACAAATTCGTAATAAGGAGACTTCTTATCTACCAATGGAAGGATCTCCCGTTCCTGCTCCTTATCTGCCCGGGCCTTCTGCTTTTTTTCTTCTTCTATATCCTTTTGCACAAGCTGTTTTTTATATTTTTTCGGATCACTCTGCCATTTCTCATAGGTATCTAACAGATTCGGATCTTTTTCCAGTGGCTGAAGCTGCAGTACACACCAGAGTTTGTTCAATTCTTCTGTAAGATTTTTTTCGCTGTGGCTATCCGGCGGGAATAACTCGTCGGCGCTCCTATCCTTTGTCAGACCCAGAAGCTTATAAACAGAATATAGTTCGTCATAGCTTTGAGTCAGGTCATTCTCCTGGTTCTGTTTCGCCAGTTTCAGGATCGAACGCAGTGCCTGATCCATTTTCTGGGCCTGAAGCCCTGTTGCCGTGCGTAAAAGGAGGAGGCACTCCTTATCCTGCATCTGCTTTGTTATTGGGATCGTATATCTCATATTTAGGAAACACTCCTTTCTCTCTGCCGGTTAGATATCAATCGTTATACATCTTTGTTTTCAGGTGATCTTACAATACCATAGGAAATGGGACAACTGTGGGACAAAACCACTGTTCTTTATCCTTTTTTTGTTTTTTCCGGCTCCACCGGATCTCCCGGATACTCGATCACATAAAATTCATAGCCGTTGATTACTCTTGTGGTTCCATACACATCCTTTCGTCTGAAACCGTTTCCATAATTTGCATGAACATGACCGTGGAGAAAATATTTCGGATGATATTTGTCCATCAGATCCAGAAAAGCTTTAAAGCCTCGATGAGGAAGATCTTCCATATCGTTTAGCTTATAAGCCGGCGCATGGGTTACAAGGATGTCAAAACCTTTGTGAAACAGCAATTTCCACCACAGCCTCCGGATACGGGCACGCATCTTGCGCTCTGTATACTGATTCGGCGAATTGGGAATATATTCCATAGATCCTCCCAGTCCCAGGATCCGCACCCCCTTGTATACATAAATATCATCTTCAATACAAATACAGCCTTCCGGCGGTTTGTATTCATATTTTGTATCATGATTTCCCCTTACATACAGCAAAGGGGCATGGCATAAGGTAGCAAAAAAAGTCAGATATTCCGGCGCCAGATCACCGCAGGAGATCAGCAGGTCTATGTCCTTCATCCGCTCCGGGTCATAATATTCATATAAAAGCTTCGATTCCTGATCCGCAAATATCATTATATTCATTTACTTATTCTCCGTTTCCGCCTGCTTTGATGCCTCGATCCCCTGGATCTGCATCAGTTCCTGTGCCCTCTCATTCATTTCATCAATCTTCGGTATGTAACCTATTACATTCTGGGCAAGCCAGTCCATGGTAATGATCTCCTCTGCCTTCAGCCCTTTCCCTTGTGTACATTTCACACTTTCGTCCTGTGCGTAGATCAGACCGTCAAAAGGATGGAAACTTCCTGTACGGATAGAACTCTTTAAAAATTCGATCAGGCGGTTGGTGCCCACCGGCATGGTTTCAGAACAGATCACATCGATCACACCGGCCGACATGCCCCACCAATAGTTCACAGCCTTTTTGCCCTTCATCGACTCGATCTCTTCACTGCTCTTAAAAGCAAGCCGGATGATCTGTTCATAAAATTTACCCCAATGCCAAACCGGCATTGCCAGATTTTTTATGGTGCCGTCATCATTTTTTATATAAAGACCGTATTCTCTAGATGGATGCTCCGGCTTGATCAAGTCATGACCGGAAATATAGTGGATCCCCTTTTCCTGTAAAATATCCTCTGCAGACCGGTCATTTTCTTTTCTGTCCCATTCCAGATAAACTTCTACATAAGGATTGACCATTCGTGCTCCCAGTGCAAATGCATTGATATCTGCAATGATCCCGTACGTAGGCTGATCTGCAATATAGCCTAATTTATCTTCTCTTGCCAAAGCTGCCGCGATCGCTCCCATAAGGAATTTCGCCTCATACATCCTTGCATAATAATTACAGATAGAAGAATAGGATATATTAATAGCGCAGTTATATATTTTGATATTGGGATAACGGATGGCGGAGCGTACGCTCTGATTGAACATCAGGGATGTAACGGTAAAAATAATGGTGCATCCTGCCTCTGCCTCTTTGTCAATGGCCTCTGCCATTGCCTCTTCTGTATCTGCCTGATCGATCACCATGGTAGTCACTTTGTCGGAAAATACCTGTTCCAGATGCAGTCTTCCCAGTTCATGTCCGTAGATCCAACGGGATGTTTCTGCCGTTTTTTCGTAAATAAATCCCACTTTTAGTCCATTCGGTATCTCATCCTGAGGCATAAACCATTTTAAAATAGCCGGTTTTTTATCCTCCTCCACTTCCTGCGGATCCTGGATCAGCTCAATCTGTCGTCCTCTGTTTGCCAACTGGATCTCTTTCCAGATACGCATCAGCGCCTGATACATCTCACGCTCTGTCTGGCCTTTTACATTATCATAACCATAAACTTCGATGTAGACTAAAAAAGCGTCCCCTTCCGTCAATTTCAGACGGTCCCCCTTTGCCATAGCAAAGGCTTTTGCAAAACGCCCGTAGGCAGAACGGAAAAAGACCCTCTCTTCCTGCGTCCAGATCTGATCTGGCTGCATTCCCATTAGCTCCAACAATTTCTTGTAACCGCCTTCTTTGCTGAACCATATATCGCAATTAGAAGAAACCTTATAAAAGTCCAGAAATTCATAATACAGCCGGTTTTCCAGTTCGTCGGTGCGCTTCGGGATCAGACGGATCACACTTCCCGAAATACTGTATGCACCCACGTATTTCATAACACTGACCCGCTTGTTGCCTTCCTGAACGTAAAAACGGTTCATAAATTCATAGGCAATAATAGGATCCTGAATTCCGTCTTCGATCTGGTGCTTATAAAGACTTTCCCACTTAATAGCAAATTCCGTGCGTTCCCTGAGAAGGGGCATGAAATTATTTGCAAATGAAATAGAACGTTCTGTCGTCTTGGTTCCCACAAGCTTTGACAACGGGATATCCATAACTCCTAAGGATACCTGAGACACAATATCCGTATAGGATAAAATTTCATCCAGCACGGGAAGATAGGGATATTCTCCCTTTGAAACTGAATCCTGATACTGCCTCTTGCCAAGCTTTAACGCTGCTGCATATTCTGTATCCGCCATATTTGATCTCTCCTGTACATACTGTAAAGCCACTGCTAAAACGATAACTTTTTCTGATATCATTATAGACTTACGATTACTGTTGTGCAAGGCAAATTCCTGCAGCCGCCGCGTTATCTTACGGCACTTTCGTTTTCAAAAGCGCCTATCCATGTACCGTAACGACCGCTGCTGTTCATCGGTAATTTTAAGAGAATCGTCATTTGATTTTCAGGCACAGATAGGATACAATCAAAGATACCCTTTTATCAGGGAACCATCAAGCTTCTTGTTTTCATAAATATGGAAACAATCAAACAAGAAGCTGTCATGGCTGAACTGTAACAAAATATCAGATAAGGATCAGATTTTAATATGCTTGGAAGAACACATTTTTTCATTGGAATATCCGCTGCTTTAGCAGTTATGCAGCCTTCCTCCATGTCCACTCTGGTGGCCGGTGCAGGAGCCGCTGCCATTGGCGGCATGATCAGCGATATTGACTCAGGAACCTCTCAGGCCCACAAAGAGGCCGACAAGATCATGACAGCAGCTATTGCAGTCACTTCCGTAGTCATTTTCGCCGACTGTAAATTACATGTAGGTATTTACGAACGTTTAATGCGAAACAGCAGTATTGCAAGGCTTCTCACCGGAGCCATGGCATTTATCATCATCTGCACCTATGGCTCGGGACAGCCCCACCGCTCCTTTATGCATTCCTTTTTATCCATGTTTATGCTTACGGCCTGCGTGAATGTAATCTACCCGGATGCCGCCCCTTATTTCGCCATTGCCTACGCCTCCCACCTGGCACTGGATATGTTAAATTACAGGCGGCTGCGGCTGATCTGGCCTATGAAGAAGGGCTTTGCCCTGCGACTCTGCTCTTCCCAGGGACTGATCAACCGACTGTTGCTGTCTGCCGGAATGATCTGTGTGGTCCTGGAACTGGTTACTTCCATCCCGGCAAGACGGCTGGCAGGGCGGATTTTTTCCTTTTTACCTTTTTGAGTAATGATTTTTAATTAGCGTTGCTTATATATCATACGTCATTTTTCACAAAAATTAATTATACTATTGATTTTTGAAAAATATTACGTATATTTTATAAGTAGAAGTAGAAAACGTAGAAAAAAGACGCAGCAAAAAATAATGCAAAATCAAATTTAAACATTGTGAGGTAGAAAGATGAAGCCAGTTAAAGAAGGAAAAGTACGTGAGATCTATGACAACGGCGACAGCCTGATCATGGTCGCTACCGACCGCATCAGCTGCTTTGATGTGATTCTCCATAATACAGTAACCAAGAAAGGTACTGTTCTGACCCAGATGTCCAAATTCTGGTTTGATTACACAAAGGATATTCTTCCAAACCACATGATCTCTACAGATGTAAAAGATATGCCCGAATTTTTCCAGACTCCTGAATACGAAGGCAAGAGCATGATGTGCCGCAAGCTGACCATGCTTCCCCTTGAGTGCATCGTTCGCGGCTATATCACAGGAAGCGGCTGGAAGAGCTACAAGGAAAACGGCACCGTATGCGGCATCAAGCTTCCGGAAGGATTAAAAGAATCCGATAAACTGCCTGAGCCTATCTTCACTCCTTCTACCAAGGCTGAGATCGGTGATCATGATGAAAATATCTCCTACGAACAGAGCATTGATCATCTGGAGAAATATTTCCCGGGAAAGGGCAAAGAATACGCTACCAAGCTGCGTGACTGCACCATCGCTCTTTACAAGAAGTGCGCTGACTATGCTTTAAGCAAGGGCATCATCATTGCTGATACCAAGTTTGAATTTGGTCTGGACGAAGAGGGAAATATCGTGTTAGGTGATGAAATGCTTACTCCTGACAGCTCCCGTTTCTGGCCGGCAGACGGCTATGAGCCAGGTCATTCCCAGCCATCCTTCGACAAACAGTTTGCCCGTGACTGGCTCACCTCCCATCCGGGAAATGACTGGACACTGCCGGAAGATGTTGTCCAGAAGACCATTGATAAGTATCTGCAGAGCTATCAGATGCTTACCGGCAAAGAACTGTAAGATAATCTACAAACGCATTCCTGATGCGCATTCTCAATATGCATTACACAAAAACAGAGCACCCGGCAGTCCTATTTTCCGACTGCCGGGTGCTCTGTTTTTATAGATGGATCATGATCAGGTTGATCACGATCCTAACTTTTTAATCAATCGTATTACTCAAGAAATGTTCCAGCCTTGATCTGCTCAACTGCCTCTAAATACTGTTTCTGGATATCTTCCGGAACGATGGAGGAGAAAGTACCTACGCTTAAGCATCCATTGCTTAAATCGCCGTAAACCGTCTTGTTTCCGAATGTTCCGGCTTCAATATCTTCCATACAGGTCTTTACCAGTGCTGCATTGTCTGTTACAACGGAGCATGCGATTATCTTATCATCTGCAGAACCTAAGTCTCCAGGCTGTCCAATATCATATCTGCCTTCCTGATCTGCCAGTGCTTCTCTCGCACCGGTATCTACTGCGGACGCATCACCAAACATAACATCTACATCATACGTTGTCACCATAGATGCTGCGATTTCTTTTCCCTTTGCAGTATCACTGAAAGAACCTGCATAAGCGGAAGATACCTTGATCTCAGGATTGATCTTCTGAGCTGCCTTTTCGTAGCACTCTACCTTTGCTTTTGTGGTATCCAGCTCCATACCGCCGATAAATCCGATGTTGTTTGTCTTAGTCATCAGTCCGGCTAAAGCACCTGCCATATAGCCGATCTGCTCTGCATCCGGAAGGATAGACTGGATATTGTCTGTCTCAACTGTACCATTTAACAGAGCAAATTTGATCTCCGGGTATTCCTCTGCCACCTGCTTTACCGCATCTGTATACTGGTTGCCAGGTGCAAAGATCAGATCATATCCCAGCTCTGCATAATCAGTCATAACAGTAGCATAATCAGAGGTTGCCACATTGTCTGTATACACAGTTTCCCAGCCTTTTTCAGCCGCTGCATCTACCATGGCCTGATAGCAGCTTGCGCCCCATCCGCCGTCTGATACAGAAGTGTCAGAGATCATAGCTACCTTGTAGCCGCCTTCCTTTGCCTCTGCGCCTGCTGCCTCACTGCTTTCACCTTCAGAAGCTGCTGCGGTTGTCTCTGTCTTTGCTGAACCGCCACAGCCTGCAAGGCTTGCTGCAGCAAGAGCTGCTGTTAAAACCACAGATGCCATTTTCATGTTACGTTTTTTCATAATCTATTTCCTCCTGAAATTTTCTATATCGTTTCAGCAGGTGCAAAGCCCCACCAAACCGCTATCATCTTTTTATCTTTCTTCCCGGTAATACGGCTGTCCATTTGCCTTAGGACCACTCTTTTTGATACCGAAAAACGCAAGTACGAACAGAGTACACAAATACGGGATCATCTGAAGGATCTGATAAGGTGTGGACGGACTTAACAGCTGCAGGCGAATCTGCAGTGCATCGCAGAATCCAAAAAGCAGACAGGCAAACATAACTCCTGTAGGCATCCACCTGCCAAAAATAACTGCTGACAAGGCAATAAATCCGCGTCCTGCTACAATTCCTTCTGAGTAGGTACTTGTATAACAAATGGTAAGGTAAGCACCACCGATACCAGCCAGAGCACCGCATATGATGCAGGCAATGTATTTCTGGAGAACTACATTGATCCCCAGTGTTTCAGCTGCCTTCGGGAACTCACCTACTGCCTTGAAATTCAATCCCGCCTTTGTGCGGTTTAAAAATACCGCTGTCACAGCCACCAGAAGATACGCCCCGTAAACAAGGGGACTCTGCTGGAAGAAGATGCTTCCGATCACAGGGATACTGCTAAGTACCGGGATAGGCACGATGCCCATAGACACGCCCTGGATCAGTGTGGACGTATCAGAAAAAGAAAGCCGGTAAATAAAGGATGCCAGCGCCGGCGCGAAAATATTGATCGCCATACCGTAAACGGTCTGCTCCGCACAAAGAGTGATCGTGCAGAAAGCATAGATCATATTGGTAGCAATGCCGGAAAGAGCACCTGCTAAAACCCCCGCCCATGGACTTCCTGTTTCATAACCAACCAGAAAGCCTACCAGCGCACCGATCGCCATAATACCGTCCAGACCGATATTGACCATTCCGGCCCGTTCTGAATAGGTTTCCGCAAGAGCCACTAAAAGGATGGGAGTTGCCATGCGCACCGTTGAGAGTAAAAGCTCTGTAAGGAAATTCATTGTAAAAAATGATGCCATCAGCCCTTCGCCTCCTTTCTCTTTCTGCGGTTTATAAGAAACTGTTTGATCGCCGGAAGTTTTAATAATGCAGTTCCGGCTACTGCAAAGATGATAACTAAAGCCTGAATGATATCCACTACAGAGCTTGGCACCTGAGTGGCTGTCTGTAAGGTACTTGCGCCCTTTCGCAGCACTGCGAAAATGCAGGCTACAATAGCCGTTCCCAACGGATTTAACTGGGCGATCAGCGCAATCGCCACGCCGTCAAAACCAAAGCCGGAGCCAAAACCGCTCATAAGGCGGAACTGCTTTCCGTGAAGCTCTATACTTCCTCCAAGGCCTGCAATCGCCCCTGAAGTGATAAAAGAAAACAGGATGTATTTATTGACAGGGAAACCATTGAAAAAGGCTGCTGTAGCATTCATTCCCACTGCCCGCAGTTTAAATCCTTTGGATGTACAAAAAATAAAATAGTATAAAACCGCAGCCAGCAAAAATGCAGCCAGAACGCCCCAGTGGCACGGAAAACCTTTTGAAATACCTGCGATCTTCATATTGTCTGCCACTGCAACTGTCTGTGGTACACTGCCATCGCGCAAAAGGGTCGTATACACATAGCCCATAAACAGCGTTGCCACATAATTAAGCATGATGCTGACGATCATTTCATTTAAGCCTCTGGTAATCTTTAAAACGCCCGGAATAGCGCCCCAGATGCCTCCTGCAACGGTTCCGGCTAAAAGACTGATAAGAAGACCGCCGATCCCGGCATCTCCCAGCTTTGCAGAAACAAAAATACTGGTGACGGCACCCATGATAAACTGTCCTTCGCCGCCCAGATTAAAAACACCGCACTTATAGGCAAATGCTGCTGCAAGCCCGGTAAAGATCAGCGGACAGGCGATCACTAAGGTCTGTCCTATCTTGCGGCCACTGCCAAAAGCTCCGGAAAACAGATACCCATAGGCTTCCACCGGATTTTTTCCCAGACACAGGATAATGATCCCCCCGGCGATAAACGCGATCAGGATGGAAAGAATGGGGATCAGGATTTTTGCAAGATTATCTTTTAATTTCATTTCCCTATTCCTCCTTTCCTGCCATTGCCAGGGATATTTCTTCTACCGGCGGATTTTCACCGGGATAAATTCCCATGACCTGACCTTCAAACATGACCATGATCCGGTCTGAAAGCTTTAAAACTTCATCAAAATCCGCACTGATCAGCAGGATTCCGCATCCTTTATCCCTTGCTTCGATCATCGTATCATGCACGTACTGGGAAGCACCGATATCCAAACCTCTGGTTGGATGAACCGCTACCAGCAGTTCCGGATGATTTTCCATTTCTCTTGCTAAAATGATCTTCTGCTGATTACCGCCGGATAAATTCCTTGCCTCCTGTTCAATGGAAGCACAGCGGATATCATTCTTTTTCTGAAGCTCCAGAGAAAATTTCCGTATCGCCTTTTTCTTTAACAAAGCCCCATGTGCATAAGAAAAACGTGGTTCTTCCGTCGCCTTTAAAACCAGATTTTCCTCTACGGTCATATTTCCTACCAGACCCATTTTGTTGCGGTCCTCCGGAACATGGGACACATTGGAAAGGATGAAACCGTTAGGGGCAAACTGGGCAACTTTTTGAGAATTTAAGTCCACTTCTCCGCTGTCCGGGGAAATAACTCCTGTTACCAGCTGTGCAAGCTGTGACTGTCCATTTCCATCTACTCCGGCAACTCCCAGGATCTCTCCTTTGCCTATGGCAAAGCTTACGTCATTTAAACCGCTGTGCTTGTGATCCTTCTGATAATCCACATGGATCAGCCGCAGCACATCTGCTCCCGGTTTTGTTACCTTTTCATAGGCACTGACTGTCATTTCATGACCAATCATCAGATTGGCCAGCCTGGTTCCGTCTGTATCCTTTTTATCCACGGTCGTAATGGTCTGACCGGCTCTCAGGATCGTTACCCGGTCGCTGACTGCCATTACCTCACGCATTTTGTGAGAAATGAAAATGACGGATTTATTTTCCGCTGTCAGCCTTCCCATAATAGCGAAAAGACCTTCCACTTCCTGATCTGTAAGTGCTGCCGTAGGCTCATCTAAGATCAGCAGTTCCGCTCCACGATAAAGGGCTTTTAAGATCTCCACTCTCTGCTGCTCACCTACCGAGATCTCATTTACCTGTTTATCCAGGTCTACTTCCAGTCCATATTTTTGTGAAAGTTCCAGAATCTCTTTTTTCCGTTCTTCCTTTTTAATAAAAATAGAACGGTCCTTTTTCGTTCCAAGTATAATATTTTCAAACACCGTCATGGCATCTACCAGCATAAAATGCTGATGCACCATTCCGATTCCCAGTTTTACCGCTGTTTTTGGCGAGTCGATCTTTACCTTTTTACCCTTTAACCAGATGGTACCGGACGTAGGCTGATACAGTCCGATCAGAATATTCATCAGAGTACTTTTCCCGGCACCATTTTCGCCCAGAAGCGTATGGACTTCACCTTCTTCAATGGACAGATTAATATTCTTATTGGCATAGACCGCACCAAACTGCTTGGTGATTCCTTCCATCCTTAAAAGCTCTGCCATATTCATCCCCCTCCTTTATTTAGTGTTCTCTCGGAGTCTTTCCTGCAGAAAATAGAAACAAAAAAAGAGTGAACGTACCAAAAGAACGCATCCTTCGGCGATTCACTCCCTTGTAAATCTTATAATCAGCAATCTGTTATTTCCTATGAGATTGTCGTATTTGTAAAACTGCCCTAAATTATAAGCAGACCTGCTCCCGCTGTCAATTGGTTCCCCCTTTTTCTTAAAAAAATTATCCTGTTATTGTTTTTCTTAGCTTCTTATTGTGATATTTCTTTCATTTATTCCGTTTTTTTCTAAGATTCTTTTGCTGAGGTTTCTTTTATCAGGTTTTCTTTCGTCTGCTGCCTGCATCATTCCTTTTTTTGCTTCAAACGATTATTCGCCCAATCCAGCGCTCTCTTTATACCGCC
>CAVFER010000005.1:0-15217 GCA_963621525.1 bacterium
AAGATTTCTGGTTTTGCCACCTTCAGTGCCTTCTTGCAGGCTTCCAGACACGCCCAGGTGTCAAGCGTGTCATCTGTTAATCTTATGCCAACTTCCAGATATCCCTGTTATACTCTGCAATGGTTCTGTCAGAGGAGAAATATCCGGCCTGACTGATGTTGATGAGCATTTTCTTGGCCCAGGTGGTGCGGTCTTCGTAGTCAGCGAATGCCTTTTCTTTTGCCTCGCAGTAGGCTTTGAAGTCTGGGAAGGTCATGAACCAGTCTTTGTTTAACAGTTCGTTGTACAGGCGTTCCAGGTTTTCTTTATCGCCTACGGCCAGCATCTTCTTGCTGATGATGAAATCAACCGCTTCTTTGATAGCCGGATCTGCATCATAGTAGTCTTTGGAGCAGTAGCTGGCTTGATTATAGCGTTCAATGACAGTTTCGCTGGAGTCGCCGAAGATGTAGATATTGTCATCGCCTACCAGTTCGTGGATCTCTACGTTGGCACCGTCATCAGTTCCAAGTGTTACAGCGCCATTTAACATGAATTTCATGTTTCCGGTTCCGCTGGCTTCTTTGGAAGCAAGGGAGATCTGCTCAGAAATGTCGCAAGCCGGGATCAGCTTTTCGGCCAGAGTGACATTGTAGTTGCCTACCATAACTACATTTAAGTATGGTTTTACTTCCGGGTCCTTGTCAATGATCTGCTGCAGGCAGAGGATCATATGGATAATATCCTTGGCTATGATGTAAGCAGGTGCTGCCTTTGCACCGAAGATGGCAGTGATCGGTGTAGTTGGTTTATTGCCTTTTTTGATCTCTAAATATTTGTGGATGAGATACAGAGCGTTCATCTGCTGTCTCTTGTACTCATGGAGACGTTTGATCTGGATATCGAAAATGGAGTCAGGGTTGATCGTGATGCCCTGAGTCTCTTCCAGATACTTAGCCAGTTCAGCTTTTTTCTGTGCCTTAATGTCTAACAGGCGGTAAAGCTGTTTTAAGTTCTTTGTGATAACAGGTGTATCTAATTTCTTTAATTCTTCTGCATCTTTCTTAAATCCGTCCCCAATCAATCCTGTGATGAAATCAGTCAGTTCTGGATTGCTGTGAAGCAGCCAGCGGCGGAAGGTAATACCATTGGTCTTGTTATTGAACTTCTCTGGATAAAGCTGGTAGAAGTTATTTAATTCCGTCTCTTTTAAGATATCCGTATGAAGAGCTGCAACACCGTTTACGCTGAAACCATAGTGGATATCAATATGAGCCATGTGTACCAGATCATTTTTATCAATGATGTATACAGACGGATCATCGAATTTGCGGCGTACCTTATCATCCAGGACTTCCATAATAGGAAGAAGCTGCGGAACTGCCTCTTTGAAGAATTCTACCGGCCATTTTTCCAGTGCTTCTGCCAGAATGGTGTGGTTGGTGTATGCGCAGCAGTGGCTTACTACATCAATGGCATCGTCCATTTCCATGTTGTGCTGCGTGGTTAGCAGGCGGATTAGTTCCGGGATGACCATAGTTGGATGGGTGTCATTGATCTGTATCACAGCATAGTCTGCCAGATCATAAAGGGTAGAACCTTTGGCAATGGCTTCGTCTAAGATCAGTCTTGCAGCATTGCTTACCATGAAATACTGCTGGTAGATACGAAGGATGCGTCCCTCTTTGTCGCTGTCATCCGGATAAAGGAAAAGAGTCAGGTTCTTTGCAATATCAGTCTTATCAAAGGAAATGCCTTCCTCTACAATACTTTCATCTACAGTTTCCACATCAAAGAGGTGGAGTTTATTGGTGCGGTTGTTGTAGCCGGTAACTTCAATGTCGTACATACGGGATGTAAGGGTGAAGTTTTTATATGGAACCTGATAGGTCACATCTGTTTTGGTCAGCCAGGAAGTATTCTCAATCCATGGATTAGGTTCTTCTGCCTGCTTGTTGTCTTTAAACAGCTGTTTGAAAAGGCCGAAATGATAGTTTAAGCCAACGCCGTCGCCATTTAAGCCTAAAGTAGCAATGGAGTCTAAGAAGCAGGCAGCCAGACGTCCAAGACCGCCGTTTCCAAGGGATGGTTCTGGCTCGGTCTCTTCTACTGCACTTAAGGATTTTCCATTTTCTTCCAGAAGTTTCTTTACGGTATCGTAAATTCCCAGATTGATCATGTTGTTGGAAAGCAGTTTACCGATGAGAAACTCGGCGGAGATATAGTAGAGTTTTTTCTTGCCCTGATTAGATTCCCTGTCTTTTGCCAGTTCCTGTACCAGAGATAAAAGTCCGGTATAAAGCTCTTTTTCGGAGCAGACAGAAATCTCTTTGCCGCAGAGGGCGGTCAATCTGTTCTTTAATGTTTCTTTTGTCATTGTATGTTCAGCCATGAAATCTATTTCCTTTCTGTGGTGATATGTCAAAATGTATTTGTGTGTATTTTCTAATAGTTTACGGGATCATTATAGAAAATAAATTTCTTTCCGTCTTGCAGAATGCCAGTGTATTATAGTACAATACTATCAAAAATGTGAAATAAATTGGAAAAATGACAGGTGGACGGAAAATGAATAAGGGCTATCATGAAATAAAGGAACATGGAAAAAGAGAGTTCCCTTTTAATATTTATCCCTGTTCCATACCGGTAGATTTCTCCCGTGTGGCGCTTCACTGGCATGAAGAAATGGAAATTATCGTTATAAAGAAGGGAAATGGGCGGATCACGGTGGATACAGTATCGTATCCTGTGAGGGAAGGAGATATTCTGGCTGTTTTTCCGGGACAGCTTCATGCCATCTCCTGTGGCAATGGTGAAAAAATGGAGTACGAAAATATCATTTTTCGCCTTTCTATGCTTATGGGGGATAATGGAGATGACTGCACGGTGCATTTCCTTAAACCACTGCAGGAAGGCCAGGCGAAAAAGCCGGTTCTGATACAAAAAGAGCAGCCAGACTATGAGATATTTGAAAAAGTAATACAGGAACTGGACCGGTTTTCCGGGATACGAGGAAACGGGTATCAGCTGGCGGTCAAGGGACAGCTGTTTCTGTTTTTGTATTATGTCTATGGCAGGGGCATCCTGTTTGCAGAGAAGAAGCCAGGACATGCAAGGGAGAAGATTAAGGGGATATTGGATTACATCCGGGAACATTTTGGGGAAGAGATCACCATTAAGCAGGGAGCAAAGTTGTGCTTTTACAGTGAATCTCATTTTATGAAGTATTTTAAGCAGTATGCGGGGATGCCATTTATCCAGTATCTTAATGATTACCGGCTGACCAGAGCCGGGGAATTTCTGAAAAATACAGAAGAAAGCGTGACACAGATCGCGCTAAAATGCGGGTTTGAAAATCTGTCTTATTTTAACCGGCTGTTCAGACGAAAGTTTGGTGTGACACCGGGGCAATATCGGGAAGCGAAAGAGAGTTTGACTTTCTTGTAGTGGAATAGGAAATGTGCTACACTAATGTATAAATGACAACACAAAGGGGATAAATAGTATGAGAGAATGCGGTATGCTTCTTCCAATCGCCAGTCTGCCTTCTAAGTATGGCATTGGCTGTTTCTCAAAAGAAGCGTATGAATTTGTAGATCAGTTGAAAGAGGCGGGACAAAGCTGCTGGCAGATTCTTCCGCTGGGTCCAACCGGTTTTGGGGATTCGCCGTATCAGGCCTTTTCTGCTTTTGCCGGAAATCCTTATTTTATTGATCTTGAACAGTTGATAGGAGAAGGACTTCTTACAGAAAAAGAGTGTGAAGAAGCTGATTTTGGAGATGATGACCGGTATATTGCCTACGATAGAATCTACAAAGCACGGTTTCAGGTTCTGAAAAAAGCTTATGAACGGTGGAAAAAAGCAGGAAAATGGGAAGCAAATGTGGAAAACAAAAGCCGGAAGGCTGCGAATGCGGATCATAAGCAGTTCTTAGAATCGAAATTAGACCCGGAAACGATAGAATACTGCTTTTATATGGCAGTGAAAGACCATTTTAAAAGTGCCAGCTGGAACAAATGGGAGGAGAACATTCGCCTTCGCAAGCCTGCAGCAGTAGCGAAATACAAAAAAATGCTGGCGGATGAAATTGGTTTTTATGAATTCCAACAGTATGAATTTAATGAGCAGTGGAGCCGATTAAAAGCTTATGCAAATGAAAACGGCATCCGCATTATTGGAGATATCCCCATCTATGTGGCTTTTGACGGGGCTGACAGCTGGGCTCATCCGGAATTGTTTCAGTTTGATGAGGAATGCCTGCCAAAGGCAGTGGCCGGATGTCCGCCGGATGCATTTTCAGCAACAGGCCAGCTTTGGGGAAATCCACTGTATGATTGGGGATATCATAAGAAAAATCAGTATAGTTGGTGGATCAGGCGTATGGAATACAGCCTGAAACTGTATGATGTAGTGCGTGTGGATCATTTCAGAGGTTTTGAGGCCTATTATTCCATTCCTTACGGAGATCCGACTGCTGAGTTTGGTCACTGGGAAAAGGGACCGGGACTGGATCTGTTCGCCCGGTTAAAGAAGAGCCTGAAAAAAGAAAAACTGCCGATCATTGCGGAAGATCTGGGCTTTCTGACACCGGAAGTCCATGAAATGTTAAAGGAAAGCGGATTTCCTGGTATGAAAGTGCTGGAATTTGCCTTTGATGACTCGGAAAACAGCGATTATCTGCCACATAAGTACACGGAAAACTGTATTGTGTATACAGGAACCCATGATAATGAGACCTTGATGGGCTGGTATGAGACCATGAGCCGGAAAGACAAGTCTTTTGCAAGAGAATATATGGGCTGTCGCCACACACCGAAAAAGGAGATGCACTGGGAGTTTATCCGTCTGGCGATGGCAAGTCCGGCGAAGCTGGCAGTGATACCGGTTCAAGATTACCTGGGACTGGGGACAGAAGCCCGGATTAATGAACCTTCTACACTTGGAAAAAACTGGAAATGGAGACTGCTGCCGGGAGAACTGACGAAGGATGTTTTAAAACAGTGCAGAAGAATGGCAAAGCTGTATGGGCGCCTTTCTGAAACATTAGATGAAGCCAAAACGGAATAGGCAATAATATCTTTTAAGGAGGGGTAGATCATGAGAGATCAGAAACGTTGGATGAAAAACTGGTTCAGGGCATTGGCTGTAGGAACCATGATCGCCGGGACGGTTCCGCTTTCTGTTATGGCAGCGGAGAAAGGCTGGGTCAATGAGGATGGAGTAGTCCGTTTTGTGGATAATAATGGTTTTTATGCAAAAAATGCGTGGAGAACTTCCAAGGGAGTTTCTTATTATCTGGACGAAAAAGGAAACCTGGCAAAAAATACATGGATCGACGGTACTTACTATGTCGGTGAAGACGGCAGTATGACAAAGGAAAACTGGATCTATGTAGATGAAAATGAAAGATCCATGAGATCCGGCTGGTATTATCTGGGGCGGAATGGAAAAATGGAGAAAAATGACTGGAAGATCATAGGAAAGGCAAAGTACTGTTTTGACAGTGACGGCCGGCTGCGTACTGGCTGGCATTATGAAAACGGGGATATTTATTATCTGGGAAATAGTTCTGAGTGCTATACCAGAAGCGGCTGGTATTTCCTGGAAAGCGACGGAGAGAAACGGCCGGCAGAAGGAAGTATTTCTAAAGATCTTACTGCAGACTCTGAAAATGGAAAATGGTATTATTTCCAGTCCAACGGCAAAGCTAAAAAAGGTGAAAACGGTACTCCTAAGGAAACCACCATTGACGGAAAGAAATATTATTTTGATGAAAATGGTGTTATGCTGACCGGCTGGCAGTGTGTAAAGGAAAAAGCAGAGCCGGGAGACGGAACCGGCATCAGCCGTTTTGTATACCTGGGCGGAAAAGATGAGGGCATGTTAAAGGGACAGTGGTTTGAAACTGCTGAAAAGCCATGGAATACAAAGGCATGGAGCACTGCGCTGGATGCACAGGCAGTGAGAAAGACCAATTCTGATGAAACAGCCCTTATGAAGAAGGACGGATCCCGTTGGTTTTATCTGGAAAATAACGGAAGTCCGCTGTTCTTATCGGCAGATGCAACCGGGCTGAAAGACGGGGCTGTAAAATTAGACGGAAAATATTATTTATTTGACTCTTATGGAGTCTGCCAGTCCGGTCTGATCCAATTTACTTCCGGCGGCAAGACAGAGACGGCTTACTTTGATCCGGAAGCAGGCGGTGCCTTAAGCATTGGGCGAAATACCAATGCAGTAGATAAGAGGGATAAGGTGTACACCTTCTGTTCCGGCACTTCCGGTTCTGAAAAGGGCTGCGGTGTTACCGGTGAAAAAGACGGTTTCCTCTATTATAATGGCCTTTTGGTCAGCGCCAAAGAAGGCAGCTCTTATGAGCCATTTAAGGTTGCCGGAAAGATCTATCTGGTGAACGAAAATGGAAAGATACAGACAGAGGAAAAGAAGTATCCTTCTAATGGAAAAAACACGTATATCATGGAAGAGAGAACTGTGTTTACACTGGACGAAAACGGAGAGAAAAAGAGCGAGGCAACTGGCCTTAGCCTTCCATATGCAGGCTGGAAGATCCAGTATCAGAGATAGAAAGTAAAGCGCAATATAAAAAATGCTGCAGGGCGTTGGACCTTGCAGCATTTTTGTGTTCTGGCATATTGTCCACCGGCAGCCGCCGGTACAGAAAAAGACACGGTTTTGCACTTCACTGTATACATGGGAATACTTGAAAAAAAAATGACGGTCTGTTATACTTGATTAACAAAAAAACTCCGTAAATATGAGGAGACCCCGATCGTTTCCAATCGGGGCAATTATGAAAAATCTATGTGCAATTTGACTAATAACCTGTTTTTTATTATCTCTTTCTTATGAAAATAGTATAAAAAATAAATATGAACGAAATGTGAATATACTGTAAACAGATTATAAATCATTGTACATAAAACGGAACAGCCAAACTTCTTGTTTTCATGAATATGGAAACAAGAAGAAGTCATGGATAAACTGCAACAAAAGAAAAAAGAATGAGCGCGACAAGCTTCTTATGGAGGGAGAAATGGAGCAGGATTTAAACAGAAAAACCATGGTGATCGGACATAGAAATCCGGATACGGACTCTATTTGTTCGGCAATCTGTTATGCAAATCTGAAGCAGGCAATAACCGGGGAAGAATATATGCCTGCAAGAGCAGGACATGTAAATGGAGAGACTCAGTTTGTACTGGATTATTTTGAGGCAGAGGAGCCGAAGCTGGTAGAAGATGTGCGTACCCAGGTAAGAGACATTGAGATCCGCAAGACAAAAGGTGTGGCAGATAATATTTCTTTAAAGAGAGCATGGAACATTATGCAGGAGAATAATGTTGTTACCATTCCTTCTGTCAGGGAAGACGGCACACTGGAAGGGCTGATTACAGTAGGCGATATTACCAAGACCTACATGAACATTTATGACAGCAGCATTCTGTCAAAGGCAAATACACAGTATTCCAATATTATTGAGACACTGGAAGCAGACCTGATCATCGGGAGCGCAGAGGCCTATTTTGACCAGGGAAAGGTACTGATCGCAGCGGCCAATCCGGATCTGATGGAATTTTACATTGAACCTCACGATCTGGTTATTTTAGGAAACCGTTATGAGTCCCAGCTTTGCGCCATTGAAATGGGAGCGGACTGCATTATCGTGTGCGAAGGCGCAGGCGTTTCCATGACCATTAAAAAGATTGCCCAGGAAAGAGGCTGTACCATTATCGCAACTACGTATGATACCTATACGGCAGCCCGTCTCATCAACCAGAGTATGCCTATCAGCTACTTTATGACCAGAGAGCACCTGATCACATTTAACAGTGATGACTATATTGACGAGATCCGCGATGTAATGGCAAGCAAACGCCACCGCGATTTCCCCATTCTTGACAAGGATGGCCGCTATCTGGGAATGATCTCTCGCAGAAACCTGCTGGGTGCAAGAGGAAAACAGGTTATTTTAGTGGACCACAATGAAAAGAACCAGGCAGTGGCAGGTATTGAAAATGCGGAGATATTAGAGATCATCGATCATCATCGCCTGGGAACCATTCAGACCATGTCACCGGTCTTTTTCCGCAACCAGCCTTTAGGCTGCACTGCAACCATTATTTACCAGATGTATCAGGAAGCAGGAATTAAAGTGGAACCGAAGATCGCCGGACTTTTATGCAGTGCCATTGTATCGGATACACTGCTGTTTCGTTCTCCTACCTGTACTCCGGTGGATGAAATGGCAGCAAGAGCATTGGCCGATATTGCAGGCATCGATATTGAAAAATATGCAATGGATATGTTCAGCGCAGGAAGCAATTTAAAGGATAAGAGCGATGAAGAGATCTTTTATCAGGATTTCAAGCGTTTTACTTCCGGAAAAGTGACCATTGGTGTTGGACAGATTACTTCTTTAAATGGCGATGAACTGGATAAGTTAAAGGGCCGTATGGATGCATTTATGGAAAAAGTACTGGAAAACAACGGCCTTGATATGATATTCTTTATGCTGACGAATATATTGACGGAAACCACCGACCTGATCTGTGAAGGTCAGGGAGCGCTGCAGTTAGCAGGAAAGGCATTCCACAAGGATATTAAACTGTTAGAAGAGGAAGGCTTAAAGGAGCCGGTACTTCGTCTGCCGGGTGTAGTTTCCAGAAAGAAACAGCTGATCCCGGAACTGATGTTAGCGGAACAGGAGTAGGGATCGGCTCTTGGAAAGGATAGAGAAAATGAGCAAAGAATACTGGAAACCGGGAAATATGCTGTATCCTGTTCCGGCTGTTATGGTAAGCTGTGGAAGAGAAGGGGAAAAAGCAAATATCATCACTGTTGCATGGGCCGGAACAATCTGTTCTGACCCGGCTATGGTTTCTATTTCCGTGCGGAAAGAACGTTATTCCCATGACATTATTAAGGAAACAGGAGAATTTGTCATCAATCTGGTAAATAAAAGACTGGTGCGGGCTACGGACTACTGTGGTGTAAAGTCCGGCCGCGATGTGGATAAATTTGCCGAGACACGTTTAACACTCCAGGCATCCCGATATGTAAAGGCACCTGGCATAGAGGAAAGCCCTGTAAATATTGAGTGCAAGGTAACAGAAGTAAAAGAGCTGGGAAGCCATGACATGTTTTTAGCAAAGGTTGTAGGCGTGACCATTGACAACCAGTATATGGATGATAAGGGCAAGTTTAACCTGAATGCGTCCGGACTGACTGCTTATTCCCACGGTGAATATTTTGAATTGGGAAAGAAGCTGGGAAGTTTCGGATATTCTGTACGCAAACCAGCAAAGAAGAAAAAGAAACGTTAGTTCAAGCGCCATTGCTCATAAGGAGGAAACGAAAAATGAAGCCGAATATTACTATGATCGGCATGCCTTCATCTGGTAAAAGTACCGTAGGCGTGCTTCTTGCAAAGAGACTGGGATTTTCTTTTATTGACGTGGATATTGTGATCCAGGAAAAAGAAGGAAGACTGTTAAAGGAAATTATTGCGGATGAAGGCATGGACGGCTTTCTGGAAGTGGAAAACCGCATTAACGCAGGTCTGGAAGCGAAAATGTCCGTTATTGCTCCAGGCGGCAGCGTTATTTACGGTAAAGAGGCTATGGCCCATTTAAAGGAGATCAGTGAGATCGTTTACCTGAAAATGAGTTATGAGGAAATGGAAAAACGTATTGGAAACGTAGTAGACCGCGGCGTTGCGTTAAAGCCGGGCTATACCTTACGTGACCTGTACAATGAGCGTGTTCCTTATTATGAGAAATATGCAGATATCGTCATCGATGAAGAAGGAAAAAACGCCGGCGAGACTGTGGATGAGCTTAGAAATATCATTGAAGGCATGATGGACCAGAAGATGATCCAGATGTTCATTGATGAGCAGAAACGCAAGCTGGAGGAAAGAGACCGGCTGTTAAGCGAGAAGGACGAGCAGATCCGCAAGCTGCAGGCGCGGATCGCACAGCTGGAAGGGAAATAAAAGAAAAAATAAGGCATGGCTTTAGGGCTATGCTCTATTTTTTTCCCTTTTTTCACATATAAAATCACTCAGTTACCTGAAAAAACAAAAAATAAATAAAAATCGGGAAATCTGTCCCACATTTGTCCAGCATTGTATGATAGAATGCAATTGTAAGAGATAAGAAAGAAACAAAAACAACATTCATACAAAACAACGATTAAGAAGCGATCACATGCACAGGAGGTAAAGATATGGGTTCATTACAGGAAGATCTTATTGTAAGATTTATGAAACTTATGAAAAAAAAGGATCCGCAAAAGGCAGCTCAGATTATAAAAAAAGAATATTTTGCAACGGGACCGGACAAAAAGAATCTGAAAAAATCCGTAAGAGATTTTAAAAAGAAGTATGGTTACACGCCGAGAGAAATTACAGCTAAAGAGGAAACACTGCAAAAGCGTATGAAGCATGCGGAGGCCTGCTTTGATGCAGAGCTGGAAATGGCAAAGGAAGAGGCCATGAAGGAGATGCTCTTGGATAAAATGGTGAAAAATCAATTGAAAAGAGCAAATGTACAGCTTGAGAAAAATAAGTTTGTAGATACATTTCGTTGCTTTCAAGACTTGATGCATCTTGAGAACACACCTGAGGCAAATTTGCACAATGAGAAGGTAGTATCATTGATGCTTTATAATCAGGGGCTGATCACGAGAGATCAGTTTGTAACACTACGTACAGAGCAGATGAAAAAAGCAAATGTAACTGGTATTGTAGATTTTGTAAATTCAGAAGCTGACAATAAAAAAGAACATCTGCTTAATCTGATAAAAGATGAAGTTGCATCTTTACAGGAAAAGGCAAAAGACGCAGAAAAAGGTGCTGCGGACGTAATGAATATCAATGAGAATGATCCGGAGAAACTGAAAAAAGCAATTCGTGCAATTGAAACTTCCAGGCTATCTCTATTCAGAACGGGATATACTGTGTATACATTTGGTACCTATGGTTGGGGCAACAGTGCTGATGAAGAGAAAAAATGGGCTACTGATAATATGAGAGACTATGGATGTGGGAATGACAGGAAGTATAGAATGATCGACAGCATGAGCAATCCTTATTCTTCCATTATAGAGCCATTAGAATTCTTAGAATATTATAATACATTGTCAGGGAAGGAAAGAAAGGCTCTAGAAGCGGATGAACCCTTTGCATTCGGCCGATACATGAATGATGCAGGTTCGATTATATATGCGGAAGTTCTTGAAAAGAGATTACAAGTAGAAGATGAATTTGAAAAGAAGCTTAAAACAAACGGGATATCAAATGCAAAAAAAACTCAATATGTAAATGGATTCACCGTATATAAAAAAGATGACGATGTTGTGATCATGAAATGTGAGATGAGCTCATTGGCACCACTTAAAGCGGAACTTAAACCGGCACAACCAACAGAGATTGTAAAAGCCAATTTTAGGGCTGAGATGGTCAATTTTTGCGAGCAGTATGCAGAACGGAATAAAAAGAGAAGTTCACCAGCATATGATGGTATGGAGCAAACTCTGAAGAGACTTAAAGAATTAAGTAGGAATTTCCCAATGGATGTCAATGAAGGAGGGCTGCAACAATACAAGTATGCTTTTAATGACTTAAAGACTAAGGCAGAGAAGTATCTGAAACACAAAGAGGATGATTTTAGGACACGTAAGATTCCAGAGCCGGAAGGCGGTTATAAGGATCACAGCAGTTTGGCAAGAAGCAGTTACGAGAGAAAACGTATTGAACTGGCAGAATCAATCCTGAAATTTGCAAATGGAAAACTGGAAGCGCTGGATCTTGCAGGCAAGTATAAGGCCACAATGGAGAAGAAGAGAGCACTGATTGATGAACCGAATCCGGCAATGAAGGAACCGGTACCTGAGAACAAAGAAAGGGTTCTTATGAACTTCAATGAAATTGTGAATGAAAAAAATAAATCGGAAGGAAAAGAAAACAATAAGGATAAAATGTTCGGAACTTCCGGTAAGGATAATATCATAAACACAGATCATAAATTACAGATGGATCCATTAGGAAAACATTAGTATATCGTTTTATAAATAACGGGTCTGATCACGCAAGATGCAGATTTAAGTGTGCAGTTAAAAAAAGCGTAGCAGGATTTTACAAACTCCCGGTGGTATCGGTTTTATCTAAGACCGGTGCCACCGGGAGTTTCTGGTCAATAAGCTGTTTTACTGTGTCGGGATTCCACCGGGCCCGTAGCTTTGAGCATTGTTCCATTTGTACTGCTCTTTGTTTAAGGTAGTACGCAGGCGCTGCTGCTGGAGCTGCACCTGCTGGTCGGCCTGGCTTTCTTTTTGTGTTTCCTCTTCTTCCTTCTGATTCTGGGAAAGAACCCATTCACTGGCAGTAGGAAGAGTAGAAATACGCTGGATCGCAGTCTGGAGCCGTTGAGAAAGCGTTTCTTCCTCTTCGTCACCTGCGATCAGTGCAAGTTTGTCAATGGCGTCAGAAGCCAGATCCTTTGCATCAGCAGCCTGATATTCTAAGGCTTCTACTTTTTCCAGTGCCTGGACAAAGGATTGTTTTTTCATTTCTTTTTCTTCTTGAATCCGCTTTTCTTCGGCATCTTTGGCGGCTTGTTCCTGAGCTTTTTTCCTTTCTTCTGCCTGTACAGCCTCATACCGGCTAATCTCATCACTCATACCTGCAATGGTGGTTTTAAAATAATCATACCGGCTTTCCACCTGTTCGAGCAGACTGGCACGCAGTTCTCCGTCATCTAAAAGAGGCAGCTTGGAAGTAATATTGCTATAGTCATTTTGTATCGTAAAGGTATCTTCGGCGGAAGAAATCTCTTTTTCCATAAAAGCATCTACCAGAGACTGAAGAGTGGTCTCTAACTGCGCCTGCTCTTTTTCGTGAAGGCTCTGTTCGGCACGGAACTGGGCGGTTGTGCTGAAATAATCTTCAATCCCGTTTTGAGGGTCTGCCTTTCGTTCTACGGTATCCGGCTGTTCCCAGTCCCAGATCTCCAGCCCTTCATGAAGCTGGTCCATAACCGATTTCCAGATTTTACCGGCATAAGTGGCACCGTAGATCCCGGGCATATTCCGGGGAATATCATAGCCAACCCAAATCGCAGTGGTATAGTAGCGGGTGTAGCCGCAAAACCAGGTATCCTTGCTGCTGTTGGTAGTGCCGGTCTTTCCTGCTGCCGGCATATCATTGGCCAATTCCAGACCACGGCCGGTGCCGTAGGAAGCAGTGAAAGTGCCCTTTAAAACATCTGTAAGCATAAAGGAGGAGTCAGATCTGTAGACCTGATGAGCAGATGGCTTTAAGTCTTTGGTCAGCTCTCCGTCATGCTCATGAAGGATCTTTGTGATGCAGGTGCGGTCGTTGTATACACCGCCGTTTGCCAGAGTGCTGTAGCCTTTTGCCATATCAACGATACGGACGCCATTGGTAAAACCACCGATGCTTAAGGAAGGAACATCATTGTCCACATAGGTCAGCTTTTGAAACTGCATTTCTCCCAGATAATTCAGGCCGTAGTCTATGCCGATATCCTCTAAGATCTGCCATGCAACCGTATTTAAACTCCGGTTTAATGCCTCACGGACGGTTACATTTCCAAAATAATGTCCTCCGCTGTTGGACGGACCGTCAGTCCATTTATGGTCATCTACCATTCTGGTAGGATAATATTCACCGGTATCAAAGGCAGGACCATAGTCTAACAGCGGCTTGATCGTACTTCCGGGCTGGCGGGCACTAAGATAAGCACGGTTAAACATATCCTCTGTTCCGCGGCCGCCTACGATGGCAACCACATAATTGGTCTGGTTGTCTACGATCACACCGGCACTCTGAAGGGCATATTTGCCATTATCCTGAAGCTCTGTAAAGCCGGAAAGGGACTGGTCGATCTGCTCCTGGAGCCGGGACTGTATCGTGCTGTCTAAGGAGGTGTAGATCTGAAAACCGCCGCTTCGGATCAGGTCTGATTTTTCAGAGTAAGCTGTGGTATACCGGTCGGTATATTGGGTATAATCGTCCTTATCTTTAAACAGATACTGGAACTGGAAACCGTCTTTTTTCATCAGCTCCAGGGCGGCACAATGGATAGCATAGCTGCTCTGATAATTTTCATCCGTTCCCTCCGATTCCTGCTGCAGGATCTTTAAAGGAGTATTAACCGCATTCTCATAATCTTCATCGGACAGATAGCCTACCTCATTCATGCTTTTTAAAACATCATTTCGTTTTTCCTTGGAAGCATCCGGATGAGCCACCGGGTCGTAGGCAGAGGGACTGTTGCTGATGCCGATGAGAACGGCCGCTTCTTCCGGTGCCAGATCACTTGCATGTTTTCCAAAATAATAAAGGCTGGCAGCTTCCACTCCATAGCACTGGTGGCCGTAGAAATTGGTATTGCAGTAAAACTCCATAATGTCTGCTTTGGAGTATTTTTTCTCGATTTCAGGAGCCAAAAGGATCTCTACGATCTTTCGTGTAAAGGTACGTTCCTGAGTGAGATAGGTATTCTTGACGACCTGCTGGGTGATCGTACTCCCCCCCTGGGTCACATGACCGTGGTGTTTTACCAGTGCAAGACCTGCACGCATGGTAGCGATCCAGTCTACACCGTTATGATGCTTGAAACGGCGGTCTTCCTGGGCAATATAGCCGTTTTGCAGGTTCATGCTTATTTTGTTGATGGCTACGTATTGGTAGTGTCCCGCATTGATCAGACCGATCTGGTTCTCATCCTTGTCATAAATGACCGTGTCGGAGAGCATGGAAAAATCAGATCGTTCCATCTGCGCCAGCTTGTCATAGGCCATTTCCCGGCACTGGTCCAGTTCCGGTTTTACCTTTACATAGATCAGCAGTCCGATGACGGAAAACAGGATCAGGGCGGCCGTGATCACAGACAGGATCCGGTAACAGATCCGTCCCGCTGCTTTTAAACAGGCTGTAATGACATGGACGGCTTTTGGACTCGTTTTTGGAGGTGTCTGTTTATGTAACTCTTTCATGTTGGTCGTAATCCTCTCTTTTCTTTTTATGATCTCTCGTATTTTCTCGAAATTTTCCAAAGGCAAGAATGTACTGGTATCCACATTATAATCCAATCAAAAGAAAATTCATAGTTAAAATCAACTTTTTGGCTCCCGTTGACATTGCGTTTTTTTATAGTCTATAATGAGAAAAAAAGAAAAAAGGAGTGTGTT
>CAVFER010000005.1:15227-17007 GCA_963621525.1 bacterium
TGTGTTCAGTATGACATTTTTGGATGAGATAAGCAAAAATCTGACCGATTACGGAAAAGAAGCCGCAAAAAAGGCAAAAGATGCTGCTCAGGTACTGCAATTAAAGGCACAGCTTCGCGGGGAAAAGCAGAATATCAATGAGTTATATGCTGCTGTCGGCGCAGTGTATTTTAAAAACCACAGAGAAGATCCAAATGATGAATATAAAATATTCTTCCCTGAGATTGAAAGTGCGCTAAGCCGCGCAGCTGAGTTAGAAGAAAAGATCCGTGAACTGGATACGACGGAAAAATGTTCCTGCTGCGGTGCTATTGTGAAAAAAGAAGATCTTTTTTGCAGTAAGTGCGGCGCACCGATTCAGAAGAAAGAAGAGAACATCATAGAGATTGAAAATACGACAAAAGAAGAGACAGAACAGAAAGAGGAGCCGGTTTCAGAACCGGAAGAATGAAATTATGGAAGAAAAAAAGACAGGATTGGTACTTGAAGGCGGCGGCATGAGAGGCATTTATACAGCCGGAGTGCTGGATGTATTTATGGAAAATGGCATTATATTTGACGGTGTGATCGGCGTGTCAGCAGGTGCTGTCCATGGTGCTTCCTATGTATCGGGACAGAAAGGAAGAAGCATCCGGTTTTATATGAAATACTGCCGCAACTGGCGCTTTATGAGTTTCAGGAGCCTGTTTTTAACCGGTAATATTGCAGAGGTGAAATTCTGCTACCATACACTGCCTGAAAAGCTGGATCCTTATGATTATGAAGCATTTAAGAAAAGTAAAACCAGGTTTTTTGTAGGATGCAGCAATCTGGAAACTGGAAAGGCGGAATACCTTCCGATTACAGATATGAAAGAACAGATTGACCGGGTGCGGGCCTCTGCATCTCTCCCCCTGGTTTCAAAAATCGTAGAAACAGACGGAATGAAACTCCTTGACGGCGGCTGTACAGACAGCATTCCGGTAAAAGCATTTGTAAAAATGGGATATAAAAAGGATGTTGTGGTGCTGACCCGCCACAAAGGCTACCGGAAGAAAAAAGAAGGAAATGGTCTGACCAAGCTTATATACCGAAAATATCCGGAATTCATAAAAGCTGTATACAAACGCCCTGATGTGTATAATCATACATTGGATGAGATCGAAAAATGGGAAAGCGAAGGAAAGATCTTCGTCATCCGTCCAAGTATTCCTTTGACGATCGGACGCATGGAGGCAGATCCGAAGAAGCTTAAGGAAGTTTATGAGCTGGGACGGGATGATGCAAAACGTCAGATCGAAGCCATGAAAGAGTGGCTGAATCAATAAGCTGTAAAAAAGGAGGGTGCTGCCTTAGTAGGCGTGAATACTAAGGACCCTTAAAAAATCAATTATGTAAAAAGAAGCCCGGCGAAAACCGGGCTTTAAATTTTACAGCGTAATCAGCAGGCCCCCAAGCTTTTCCACATCCTCCTTCTGATGTGTAGAGATCAGCAGAAAACGTCCCTTTCTGTATTCTTGTAAAAATCTTATAACCTCATCTTTGGTTCCCTCATCTAATCCCGTAAATGGCTCATCCATTAAAAGCATATCGGATTTTGTAAGCAGCGCTCGAAGGATTGCAGTCCGCCGTTTCATACCGCCGCTTAAGGTAGAAACGGGCCGGTCTAAACATTCTTCCGGCAGCAGGCGGCACATAGCGGTGCGGATCTCTTCACTGGAAAGCGCAGAGAGCCCGGAAACCTGCTTTTTTTGCACCATCAGCACATTTTCCAACGGGGAAAAAGAAGGACAGAGCCGGT
>CAVFER010000005.1:17017-54426 GCA_963621525.1 bacterium
TAGCAGTACGGATCTCTTCACGGGAAGACTTAGAAATCCCGGAAACATACATTTTTTGCACCATCAGCACATTTTCCAACGGGGAAAAAGAAGGACAGAGCCGGTCTTCTTGAAAGACCGCGGAAATACGCAGGGGTCGGGAAATATCAGTATCCGTATCAGACCCGGAACCAATATTCCAGGTAATATCCCCCGTATCTGCCTTTTCCAGTCCCATAAGGATACGGAATAAAGTAGTCTTTCCTGTTCCGGAAGGACTCATAAGGCAGTAAGTTTTCTCACGGTCCAGAGCAATGTCCACATTTTTCAAAACAGAAAGAGAACCATAGGATTTTGACAGGTTTTTAATTATGATCTGTTCCATATCAGTGTCGCACCTTCTTTAATAATGTAAGAAAAACAAACTCAAAAACTGCGCTTATAAGGATAATGGAAAAAGTCCAGGCAAAAAGCCCGGAGGTATCCAGATACAGCTTGGTATAATAAAGCTGTTCGCCGACAGATGCCTTGGGAATGCCGATCACCTCTGCGGCAACTCCTGATTTCCAGCTCATCCCCAGTGCGGTCCGACAGCTGCTTACCAGATAAGGATGGACAGCCGGGATAAAGAGATAGCGCACTTTATTTGAAAACGGCATGGAAAAGACCCGGGACATTTCTAAAAGCTTTTTGTCCATATTTTCAAGTCCTGCCAGCGTAGCTCCGTAGATCATGGGAACTACCACCAGAAAAGAAATAAAAACAGACAGATTTTCCGACCCGATCCAGATCAACGCCAGAATGACAAAAGAAGCCACCGGCACAGAGCGGATCATCAGCATAGGTGGCTTTAAAAAATCTTTTACCAGAGGAAAGACCCATCCAAGGCTTCCAAGAAAGATCCCAAGGAAAAAGGCACTTAAAAAACCAAGGCAAATACGAAGAGCAGAATGAAACAGGCTCAGCCAGAAATCACTGTTTTGTAACAATCCGGCCAAAGTCAGCGCCATATCCAAAGGACCGGCAAAAATAACAGTATTGTGGATAAAAAGGTCTGCCAGCTGCCAGATCAACATCCAGATCAGCCAGCAGGCCCAGTTTTTTCCATATTTTTTCATCAGATTTTTCATTGAAGCAATAAGAAAAGGATCCTGTAAGTTATTTATGGAAGATAGTAGAAGTCATCAGCTGGTAACTGTCCGCCTACAGATTTTGCGTCAGCAGCTTCCAGAACAGATAAATAGCCGGAGAGAGCGGACTTCATTTCCTCACCTGTGATGCACACAATGTTGCAGGCTGGCATAGCCTTTTTGGCGATAGGTGCCTTTTCTACAATTCCCAGTGCAGCTACCATTTCAGCTGCTTCATCCAGATGTTCGTTTGTATAGGCAGCAGATGCCTTGTGGTCTTCTATGAACAGTTTTACTGCCTCTTCATTTTCCTTTAAGAAATCACTGCGTATAATGGTAACGCCTGTAACTAACTGGCTTCCATTTCCCTTATTTAAAAGGTTCCACTGTTCTGTCAGATCAAGGACCGGCTTTAAGGCTTCGTTCTGGATGCAAGCCGCAGTTACAAAAGGCTGAGGAAGGACGCCTACAGCAGAAGAATCTTCCTTTAATACAGAAGCAACCTCTGTGGCTTCGGACTTAAATTCCAGAGTAACATCCCCGTCAGTTAAGCCGTTTTCAGAAAGAAGATAGTTCATTACATATTCCGGGGTAGTGCCTTTTCCGGTCATATAAACGGTCTTTCCTTTCAGATCTTCCATAGAGGAAATAGAGTCATCGGAAGCAACTACATAGAGAACACCTAGAGTATTGATATCGATCACATTTACATTACCCTGGGTCTTTGTATACAGGATACTGGCAACATTGGCAGGTACTAAAACGATATCCAGATCACCGTTTGCAATGGAACCAACCAGTTCATCTGCTTTTCCGGCCATGGTAAAGGTATATTCGTTTTCAGTTTCGCTTTTTTCAGAACGGTCCATTAACTCAGCAAGGCCCATAGAAGTAGGTCCTTTTAAAGAGCCAACGCGGACAGCAGCGCCGGAAGCATTTTCAGCGTTTTCAGATGTTTCACCGGACTGATCAGCACTTTCCTTGGAAACTTCAGCAGACTCAGCTGAGTTTTCTTCGGAGCTTTCTGTTTCAGCAACAGTAGACTCAGCAGAAGAGG
This sequence comes from bacterium, assembly GCA_963621525.1. Taxonomy (GTDB): domain Bacteria; phylum Bacillota; class Clostridia; order Lachnospirales; family Lachnospiraceae; genus Enterocloster. The sequence continues at coordinate 19,184 of CAVFER010000005.1, forward strand.
CCTGTTTGTCAAAGTTTCCGGCGCAGCCGCTTAAAAGAATCGTTCCGGTCAGGGCAGCAGCCAGAAGTTTCATGGATTTTTTCATAATGCATTTTCCTCCTAAAATCATATGTTCCTTAAAAAAGTGAGAAACATTTATACATAACAGGTCTATTCTACCATAAAAATTCCTTGCTGTGGCAGTTATGTGCTGTTAAAATGATTCTATTGAGAAAAATAAAAGGAAATTGGAGAAAAATGGGAAAATTATACGGTATCGGAGTAGGTCCGGGAGACCCGGAGCTGCTTACATTAAAAGCATATAAAATATTACAGCAGGCAGATGTGATCTTCTGCCCGGAAAAGAAAAAGGGAGCAGGAAGCTTTGCGTTTGACATTATAAAAGAGCACATAAAAGACAGTAAGGCTCAGATCGTTAATCTGGAATACCCTATGCATTACCATGGGGACGCATTAAAGAAAATGTGGCAGGAAAATGCTCGTATCATCTCTGAGTATTTAAAAGGAGAGAAAACAGGAGCCTTTATCACATTGGGCGATCCTTCTGTATACAGTACCTTTATGTACACGCTTCCTTATATAGAAACCTTTGGCACAGAGACGGAAGTTATTCCGGGGATTCCGTCCTTTTGCGCGGCAGCAGCCATTTCCAGAATACCGCTAACTGCCTGGGACGAAGATCTGGTGATCGCACCGGTGCGCAAAAACAGCCCGGAAGATCTGACAAAGCTTCTTACAGAACATGATAATGTTGTATTTATGAAGCCTTCTTCTGACAAAGAAGCACTTTTAACTGCGATCAGAGAAAGCGGAAAGGAAAATTCCTTTGTTCTGGTGGAAAAAGCGGGAACAAAGGAGCAGCGCCTGATCCGCGATTATAATACATTAAAGGAAAATGACATCCCGTATCTGTCCCTGATGATCCTTAAGGACGGGAAGCAGTAAGCTGCATTTTCTTTCTGTATTCTCCCGGAAGGCAGTCATAGCGTTTCTGAAAGGATTTTGCGAACGCCCGGCTGTTTGGGAACCCGTTATTAATCGCGATATCATTTAAACTGCGGTCTGTGTAGATCATTTCACGAAATGCATATTCTGTGCGCAGGTTTAAAAGATAGGTTTTGTAACTGATCCCGGCATAGAGGCGGAACATGCGGGATAAATAGTTGGGAGAGAAGCTGAAGGTTTCAGCCACGCTTTCTAAGGTAATAGGCTGGTTGTAGTGTTTTTTCATATAGGAAGTAATCTGGGAGAGGCGGTCTAAGTGGCGCTTCTGACGCAGAGAGCCTTCATCAGCTTCTGTTTTCATAAAATCCGTTGCCATTTGGTATAAGAGCTCATAGAAAAGGCTTTGCATCTTTAGAAGATAAGCCTTTTCTTTTTTTGTGTATACATGATACATTTCTTCAATAAGAACAGCTAGTGCGTGATTTTTCTCCTGGGACTGGCTTACAAATATGGCATAGTCCTGTTCACCCATATAAGGTGCAAAATAAGAAGCCGGGATCTGGAGCACAAGAGTCAGATTGGGGTCCGGGGCTTCAATGGAGTGGATCTCATTGGAGTTTACGATGATCAGTTCACCGGCGCTTAAGGGCTGGGATTGGTTGTTGACATAAAATTCCAGTGCGCCTTCCAGAACCAGGAAGATCTCCACAGACTGGTGCCAGTGGTTGGCCCGGCGGTAATTCCCGTTTCTTCCTTCAAAAATGAAAAATTTGCAGGGAAGGTCTTCGTTGGGGACCACCATTTCGTATGTAAAATCTTTAAAATCCATTGCGCAGTCTTCTTTCCATAAAAATTCTAAGAGTATATCCCAAAGTAAAATCTCATAGTTAGACTATACCATATAATAAAAAAACATAAAAGGATAAGAAAGTGACATTATAAGGATAAGAACTGTTCTGGAATGACAGTTTAGGATAAGTTATAATCATCTTAGAATATAGTTGGCTTAGAGAAGGGAGAATGGGAAAATCATGAAGTATCTCTTGGGAATAGATGTGGGAACTTCTGCAACAAAGACGGTCCTGTTTGATGAAAAGGGAACAGTGATCGCCTCTGTTTCGCAGGAATATCCGCTGTATCAGCCGGAAAATGGCTGGGCAGAGCAGAAGCCGGAAGACTGGGCGGCTGCGGTTCTGAAGACGATAAAAGAAGTCGTTTCTAAATCAGGTGCAGACAAAGACGAGGTAAAAGGAATCGGCATTTCCGGTCAGATGCATGGTCTGGTCATGTTAGATGAGGCAGGAAAGGTGATCCGCCCTTCTATTATCTGGTGCGACCAGAGAACGGGTGCGGAAGTAGAGGACATGTTAAAGATCATGCCAAGGCAGGAGTGGATCCGTATCACAGCAAACCCGCCATTAACAGGCTGGACTGCGGCAAAAATTCTATGGGTACGGAAAAATGAGCCGGAAAATTATAAACGCTGCCGTCATATTTTACTGCCAAAAGATTACATCCGCTATATACTCACCGGTGTATTTGCAACCGAAGTTTCAGATGCAAGTGGTATGCAGCTGTTAGATGTTCCAGGCCGCTGCTGGTCTGATGAAGTGCTGGAGGCATTAAAGATTGATAAGAACCTTTTAGGAGAGGTATATGAATCCTGTGAGGCAACTGGAACACTGCTTCCAGAGGTAGCAGAGGAATTAGGACTTTCCGAGGACTGTATTGTAGCTGGTGGAGCCGGTGACAACGCTGCAGCTGCAGTGGGAACCGGTGTTGTAAAAGACGGAACTGCCTTTACGACCATCGGTACTTCCGGTGTTGTATTTGCCCATACCAGCAAGCCTGCTATTGATCCAAAAGGAAGGATCCATACCTGCTGCTGCGCAGTACCGGGGGCATGGCATATGATGGGCGTGACCCAGGCAGCCGGACTTTCTTTAAAATGGTTTAAAGACCAGTTCTGCCAGGATTATGTAAAAGAGGCAGAGGCCAAAGGGGTAGATGTATATGATCAGATCAATGCAGACGTATCATCTGTAGCGCCGGGAAGTGACCGCCTGCTGTATCTTCCTTACCTAATGGGAGAAAGAACCCCGCACCTGGATCCGGACTGCCGAGGCGTGTTTTTCGGGTTATCTGCGATCCATACAAGAAAGCATCTGCTGCGGGCGGTAATGGAAGGTGTTGCCTATTCTCTCTGCGACTGCAATGAGATCCTTCGGGAAATGGGAGTTAAAGTAGACTGCATGAAGGCCTGCGGAGGCGGCGGAAAGAGCCCTGTATGGCGTCAGATGTTAGCAGATATGTACAACTGCGCAGTAGAACGTGTGGTGCAGGATGAAGGTCCGGCACTGGGAGTTGCCATTTTAGCAGGTGTTGCCTGTGGTCTGTATGAAAGTGTGGAAAAAGCATGTGACCAGCTGATTACACGCAGGGACAGCACAGAGCCAAAGGAAGAAGAAGTGGCTGTTTATGAAAAATATCACAGACTGTATCAGAAATTGTATACAAGCCTGAAAAATGATTATAAGGAGCTGGCAGAATTATCATGATCAAACAGATAAGTGTATTGGAGCCGGAATTTAAAAAGTACGGCAAGGTCATTGGCGGCTATGACTTAAAAGAAATTTTACAGAAAATGGAAGCAACCCCATGTCCGGATGATGTAGTGTATGTGGCTTCTGTAAAGGAACTGGAAGATTTAACGATCGCTAAGGAACTGGCAGACGGTGTTTATGGCCGGATGCCCATTCAGATCGGTTACTGCAACGGACATAACCGTAAATTAAACGCTTTGGAATATCACAGGGATTCAGAGATCAATATTGCTGTGAGCGATATGGTCCTGCTTTTAGCAAAAGAAGAGGAAGTAGAAGATGACTACACTTTAGATACTTCTAAGGTAAAAGCATTTTTCGTTCCTGCAGGTACTATGATCGAGGTGTATGCAACCACGCTTCACTATGCCCCATGTCAGACTTCTGACAATGGCTTTCGCTGTGTAGTGGTTCTTCCAAAAGGAACCAATGGGGAGTTAAGCCATAGGCCGGAAAATAAGAGCGGGGAAGAAAAGCTTTTAGCTGCTGTCAATAAATGGCGCATCGGTCATGCAGAAGGCGGCCTTCCGGAAGGAAGTTTTATCGGACTGAAAGGTGAAAATACAGAAGTGTAAGTGATCGATCCCAGAAAAAGGGTCATAAACAGAAAGATGGAGGAAAAGAATATGTTTGAGAATATTCCGAAAGTAAAAGTTGGTATTGTTGCAGTCAGCCGTGACTGTTTCCCGGAGTCTTTATCTGTAAACCGCAGAAAAGCTTTGGCAGATGCGTATAAGGCAAAATATGCCCCGGAAGATATTTATGAGTGTCCGGTCTGTATCGTAGAAAGCGAAATCCACATGGTACAGGCATTGGAAGATGTCAAGAAGGCAGGCTGCAATGCCTTAGTTGTTTATCTTGGGAACTTTGGACCTGAAATTTCTGAAACTCTTCTTGCAAAGCACTTTGAAGGACCGAAAATGTTTGTTGCAGCAGCAGAAGAGACCGGAAATAACCTGGTTTCCGGCAGAGGTGATGCATACTGCGGTATGTTAAATGCAAGCTATAACTTACAGCTGCGCAACATCAAGGCTTATATCCCGGAATATCCGGTAGGAACAGCAGCTGAATGTGCAGATATGATCCATGATTTCCTGCCCATCGCAAGAACTGTCATCGGTCTGTCTGATCTGAAGATCATCAGCTTTGGTCCAAGACCATTAAACTTCTTAGCATGCAACGCTCCGATCAAGCAGCTGTATAATCTGGGCGTAGAGATCGAAGAAAACTCGGAGCTGGATCTGTTTGAGGCATTTAATAAGCATGCAGGTGATCCAAGAATTTCAGAAGTAGCAGCCGATATGGCGGCAGAGCTGGGAGCAGGCAATAAAAAGCCGGAGATCCTTGCAAAGCTGGCTCAGTATGAGCTTACCTTATTAGACTGGATCCGTGACCACAGAGGCTACCGCAAATATGTTGCAATTGCCGGAAAATGCTGGCCTGCATTCCAGACCCAGTTTGGCTTTGTTCCATGTTACGTAAACAGCCGTCTTACCGGACGCGGCATTCCGGTATCCTGTGAAGTAGATATTTACGGTGCATTAAGTGAATTTATCGGAACCTGCGTCAGCCAGGATGCAGTAACGCTTCTGGATATCAACAACTCTGTACCGGAAGATCTTTACAATGAGGATATCAAGGGCAAATTTAACTATGATCTGAAGGAAACCTTTATGGGCTTCCACTGTGGAAATACCACTTCAAAGAAGCTGGCGTTCTGTGAAATGAAATACCAGTTCATCATGGCACGTTCTCTGCCGGAAGAAGTTACACAGGGAACGCTGGAAGGAGATATTATGCCGGGTGATATTACATTCTACCGTTTACAGAGCACAGCGGACAATATCCTTCGTGCGTATGTAGCACAGGGCGAGGTACTGCCGGTGGCAACACGCTCCTTTGGTGCAATCGGAATTTTTGCGATTCCTCAGATGGGACGTTTCTACCGTCATGTGCTGATCCAGAAGGGCTTCCCGCACCACGGCGCTGTTGCCTTCGGTCACTTCGGCAAGAGTCTCTATGAGGTATTTAAGTACATCGGTGTAGATGTGGAAGAAATCGGATTTAACCAGCCGGCAGGAATGCTGTATAAGACAGAAAATCCTTTTGCATAAGTTTACATAAAAAGAACAGTCCCCTTTCTGTGGAGTTTGTGCCATGGAAAGGGGATTTTTTATTTCATAGGAAATTGGTTGCTTTTCTTCATGCACTTGCATCAGTACGTCAGTTCGTCTATACTAATAAATTGTTCTTGCAATTTTAAAAACATGAGGTTGATACCATGAAATACCAGATAAAAGACGGAACCGTCACCCTAGGCGGTGAGACCATATTGTCCCATATAGATTTTGAGATACAGGGAAATCAGAAAATTGCAGTAGTAGGAAGAAATGGTGCGGGAAAGACCACGCTTTTGCGCCTGATCGCGAAAGAACTGAGCCTGGACCGGGATGACAGACGCCAGGGACCGGGGATCGTAGCTTCCAGACAGTTGACTGTGGAAATGTTAGGTCAGCAGGCTTTTGTGGGGGAAGAACGGACGGTAGAAGAGTTGATGATGTTAAACTGCCCGGTAAAAGGTTTTTTTGACAGAGAACGCTTTGAATACGAGCGGGAATATGACACTCTTTTTACAGGTCTTGGATTTCAGAAAGAAGATAAAAAACGTTCCATAGCAGCTTTTTCCGGTGGCCAGAAGACAAAGATCGCTCTGATCTGGCTGCTGCTTAAAAAGCCGGATATTCTGCTGCTTGATGAGCCAACGAACCACCTGGATATGGAAACGGCCTGCTGGCTGGAAAGTTATTTAAACCGGTATCCGGGGGCAGTGGTCATGGTCAGCCACGACCGTTTCTTTATGGACCGGACCGCGGACATCGTTTATGAGTTAGAACAGGGAAAACTGACCCGGTATCCGGGAAATTATACCAATTACCGGGAGCAGAAACGCAAAAATTATGAGATCCGAATGAAAGCATATCTTCGTCAGCAGGAGGAGATAGAGCGCCAGGAAGAGCTGATCAAACGGTTTAAAAATAAACCTTCCAAGGCAGCTTTTGCCCGTTCCAGAAAGAAGATATTAGAGCGAATGCATCCGGTGGAAAAGCCAAGAGAAGATATGGATCATATCTTTACAGGGAGCATTACTCCATTCATATCAGGAAGTAAATGGGTCTTTGAAGCAGAACACTTAAAGATCGGCTATGATAAACGCACGTTATTAGAACTAAGTCTGCGCATCCGAAAAGGACAGAAGATCGGGCTTTTAGGGGTAAATGGTTCCGGTAAGACTACTTTTTTAAAGACAGTAGCCGGATTCCTTCCTGCTATAGACGGAGACTGCGCTCTGGGAAATCATATTACCATCGGCTACTTTGATCAGTATTCAGCTGCAATTCGGTCAGAAAAAACAGTAGCAGAGCATTTTTCAGACCTGTTTCCTTCATTGACGGATAAGGAAGTGCGGACCATTTTAGGGGCTTATCTTTTTAAAGGAAAAGATGCAGCTAAGCGGGTGGATGATTTGTCCGGCGGTGAAAAAGCAAGGTTGGTGCTGGCAGAACTGCTTCAGAGCAGGCCGAATTTCCTGATCCTGGATGAGCCCACCAACCATATGGATATCCAGGCAAAAGAAACGCTGGAATCAGCCTTTCAGACATACGAAGGAACCATCCTTTTCGTATCCCATGACCGGTATTTTATCCGTCAGGTGGCAAAGTCAGTGCTTATTTTTGAAAATAATGCGGCCTTTTATTATCCGTTTGGATATGAGCATTACCTGGAGCGAAAGGAAAAAGAAGCGTCAGGAGAGCCGCCGGCAGCCAGAATAAAGGCAGAGGAACAGGCTTTGATCGAAGGCTTAAAGGCGGTACCAAGGGCAGAACGCCACAGGCTGCGGGAGATTCCGGAGGAAGAAGCCTATGAACAGTGGAGACTGAGGGTGGCTGCAGAAACGATGGGAAATGCAGCAGAGCAGGCAGAGGCGATCTGGCAGCAGATTTTGGAAAAAAATGAGAAAAAAGAAGAATGGGAACTGGAGCATTGGGGAAAAGTGGCAGAAAAGGAAGATGTGCAGTCCTGGAGGGGAACAGGGAAAGTGCAGGAGTTTGCAGATGAAAGGACAGCTGCTCTTGCAGCGCGGTATGAAACTGCCCGGTCTGCCTGGACGGATGCATGCCTTTTCTGGTATGATATTTGGTGCGTGTCTCATCCGGAATCGATAGAGCTGTCAAAAACGGATGATCCGAAACAAGCTATGCCACCAGAGGTTGGCAGAAAAGTTACTGTACATGAGTAGGTGCTTTTAGAACTGAAAGTGCCGTAAGATAACGAAGAAAATAAAGTAAAGGAGATTGCACATATGATTTTATTGAAACAAGCGGATGTATACGCACCAGAACACATTGGTATCAAGGACGTTTTAGTATGCGGAGGAAAGATTGAAGCAATAGGAGATAACTTAGAAGGAGGTACCGGCTGTGAAGTCATCGATGCAAAGGGACTGCGTTTAACACCGGGTCTTATAGACCGCCATGTACATGTAACAGGAGGCGGCGGAGAAGGAAGCTTTCATACGAGAACTCCGCAGATTGAACTTTCTTCTATTTTAAAAGCGGGTATTACCACAGTGTTAGGCCTTTTAGGAACCGATGATATGTCCCGCAGCGTGGAAGACCTGTTAGCAAAGGTAAAGGCATTAAAGGAAGAAGGTATTACTGCCTATGCTCTCTGCGGTGCCTATGGCTATCCGCCGTTGACCTTAACAGGAAGTGTAAAGAAGGATATAGCATTTGTAGAGGAGATCATAGGCTTAAAGCTGGCTCTGTCTGACCACAGAGCACCCAATATCTCCGTAGATGAATTAATCCGTTTAGGAAGTGATGTACGTACGGCAGGCATGATCAGTGGAAAGCCGGGCATGATCGTGCTGCATATGGGAGATGGAAGGAAAAAATTAGCCCCGGTATTTGCAGCTCTAAAGGAGACTGATATTCCGGTAAAGACCTTCCAGCCTACCCATATAAATCGAAATCACGATCTGTATGAGGATGGTCTGCGTCTGGCAAAAATGGGCGGATATATTGATCTGACCTGCGAAGATTTTGTAAATGGCGAACCCGTCCTTGGACATGATCCGGTACCGGCATTGTTAGAAGAAGCAAAAGCTGCAGGTGTGCCTATGGATCATATTACCTTTAGCTCAGACGGACAGGGAAGCTGGTCAAACTATGATGAAGCTGGTATGTTAAAGGAAATAGGTGTTACAGATGTAGGAAATATGTACGCCCAGATGTGTTCTTTGGTGACAAGAGGAGGTTTTGACTTTGCAGAAGCACTGACTTATTTTACTTCCAATGTTGCAAAAGCATTGGAGATTTATCCGAAAAAAGGCCATACTGCGGCTGGAGCTGACGCAGATATATTGCTGATCAGTGAAAACCTGACCCTTGATACCGTGATTGCCGGTGGACGGAAGATGATGGAAAAAGGAAGACTGCTTGTAAAGGGAACCTATGAACGGTAAAGGCAAATACGATGTCATACAATCGGATATTATGACTAGGTGCACACAATAGATTGTGCAAATAGGACGAATTATTGTCTATAATGACTAAAAAATTATTATATATTGACAAAAAATGCTTTTGCGCTTAGGATGATTATGAGTATAACTCAGGGAGAAGTCGGATTAAATTTGAAAAACCGGCAGTAAGATGAATCCTTGAAAGGAGGAGCATTTTTTGTGGAAACGATAAAGCGCATTCCTGTGGTCCAGCAGGTTGTTGATAAAATAAAAGAATATTTGTTTTCGGGTGCGGTATCCGTAGGTGACAAGCTTCCGGTAGAAAAGGAATTATGCCAGCAGTTGGGAGTTGGTCGGGGCACGATCAGAGAGGCATTCCGTATGCTGGAGGCAACCGGTTACGTAGAGCTTCGTCCCGGAAAAGGAGCATTTGCTGCAAGGACATCTGAGGTTGAGCTGGGGGATATCTTTCATTGGTTTGAGGAACATGAAGTGGAGATGCAGGATTTTCTGGAAGTGCGTATGGCCATCGAGCCGTTGGCTGTACGGCTGGCCATCGGACGCAGCAGTGATAAGGAGATCGTACAGCTGGAGCAGATTCATAAGAAATTTATGGAAGCGGTAGATAAAAAGGATGTTTCCAATATCGTGATCTGTGATGAGAAATTTCATGCCTGTATCGTGGAATTCAGCCAAAATAAACTGTTGATCAGCATCAGTAAGCAGGTGGAGCGGCATATTAAAGATTTCAGAAGCCGCACCTTTTATATCCCGCAGAATGCGGTCAATGCCATTGTTCCCCACCAGGAGATACTGGATGCATTTAAAAACAGGGATCCAAAAGCAGGTGAAAAAAAGATGCAAAAGCACCTGGAACTGGTAGCGGTGGATCTGAACCGTTCAAAATCTGAATAAATATATTGTTATTACCTTTTGACCCTAACATCATTGTTATACAGGACAGCTGTTTTTTTGAGAGAAATACTCAAAAAACAGCTGTTTTTTCTGCTGAATATATAAGATGTACAGGCGTTTGCGAAAAATATAGAAAAAACGATTGTGAAAAATGTACAAAAACTAAAAGATTATTTAGCATATTAGTCAATGGTTTTTGAAATGGGGAATGCTATAATAATATTTGACGACATCATACAATCATACACACTGTATATTCCGTCGAGGGGGGCGGGACATACAAAAATGGGAGGTACAAAACATGAAAAAAGCATTATCCATCGTATTGGCATCTGCTATGGCAGTATCATTAACAGCTTGCGGCGGTTCTGGAAAAACAGAAACCACAGCAGCAGCCGGTGAGACAGCAAAAGCAGAGGAGACAAAGGCGGAGGAAAAAGCAGACCAGGCAGCAGCTTCTGATCTGGATGCTCTGGATCCAGTCACATTGACTCTTTATTCCCCCGGAAATGAAAATTCCGTTCCTACAAAAACGATCCTTGAATACAAGAAGCTGGTTGAGGAAGCTTCCGGCGGAAAGATCACACTGGATGCTCATCATTCCGGTGAGTTAGGAAATGATGCAGAGGCTCTTCAGTCCGTGCGTATGGGAACCATCGATATTATTTTTGCAGGTACCTCCGGTTATACAGAGTTTTATGATAAAGCGAAGATTCTGGATCTGCCGTTTTTGTTTGAAACAGCAGAAGATGCTTATGAGACCGTAAATGGTGAGATCGGTGAAAAGATTTTCGCAGATCTTCCTTCTGTCGGCCTTGTTTACTTATCAGAGGGTGACAATGGTATGAGACAGATCTCAACGACCAACCGTCCGGTTCATACCGCTGCTGACGTAGAAGGATTGAAGCTGCGCGTGCCGACCAGTCAGATGTATCTGGATTGCTGGGAGACATTGGGAGCTAACCCAGTGGCGCTTGCTTTGAATGAACTTGCTATTGCTCTTTCTAACGGTACAGCAGAAGGTCAGGATAATGCAACGTATCATCTGGTAGCAAATGCAACCTATGATGATATCAAGTATTTCAGCTTTATCAATTATATGTGGATGGGCTGCACCATGGCAGCAAATGCAGATAGCTGGGAAAAACTTCCTGTCGAATATCAGGAGATCTTAAAGGAGCAGGCAAAGGTAGCTGCTAAGTATTCCTTTGATACCATTGCAGAAGATAATGAATCTGCAACACAGACTCTTAAAGATGCAGGCGTTGAATTTGATGAAGAGCCGGATATCCAGAGCTTTAAGGATAAGTTAGGCGGAAAAGATTACTATCAGCGTTATGCAAATGAATCCTGGTTTGATCAGGATATTCTGGATGCTATTTTAAAATAAGAGTGAGTACATCGTTACGAAGATGTCAATAACAGAGGCCATGTACAGTAACGACATGGCCTTTGTTAGAAAAAAGGGGTGATCACAATGTGTACATATAAGAAAATAACAGACATATTTGTAAAGATTGTTTCGGGACTTCTGGTATTGCTGATCGCTGGGATCGTGGCCATGATGCTTACGGAGCTGTGCGCCAGAAATTTTTTTAACAAATCCTTCCGCTTTTCCACAGAACTGTGCGGTTTCCTTTTTATGTGGATGGCTTTCTTGGGCGTGATCGTTTTATATGACCAGGATCGTCTGATCACACTGGATATGATCTATGTGCGGGTCCCTGAGAAAGTAAAAACGGTATTCTGGATAGTCAACAAGTTATTCAGCATCGAACTGGGAGCAATCATGGTAGCTGCTTATTGCGGCATGTATAAGATCAACAGCACCAGTTATTTCTCGACTATGCAGTTTTTATCAAAAGCATGGCATTTTCTCCCTATGGCGATCGCTGGCGGATTTATCGTAGTAAAAACGGTATATCAGCTTTTGGAACGCTTCACAGGTCAGAATATGAAAAAAGCAGCTTAGGGGGGATGAAATATGGCAATATTTTTTGTAACATTTGTAATTCTTCTGTTGATCGGTGTGCCGATCAGTATCTCAATCGGTGCAAGTGCCGTGCTAGGTTGTCTGATCCTGGAGTATCCGTTAATGGTCATCGGACAGAAAATGGTAACGGGTATTGATTCCTATCTTCTGATCTCTGTCCCCCTCTTCATTCTGGCAGGAAATCTGATGAATGCCGGCAAGATTACAGATAAGATCTTTAATTTTGCCAAAGAAATGGTTGGTTGGATCCCAGGTGGTCTTGGACATGCAAATATAGTAGCAAGTATTATCTTTGCAGGTATGTCCGGAAGCGCAACGGCTGATGCAGGCGGTCTGGGGACGATTGAAATGGAAGCCATGACAAAAAATGGATATTCCACTGATTTTTCCGGTGCCGTTACTGCGGCTTCTTCTGTTATCGGCCCGATTTTCCCGCCGAGTATTCCGCTGATCATTTATGGTGCTACAGCCAGTGTCAGCGTAGCGAAGCTGTTTATGGGCGGTGTACTTCCGGGACTTCTCATGGGCGTAGCCTTGATGATACTGGTGTTTATTTTTGCGGTTGTATACAAGTTTGAACGTCATCCCTTCCGGCTTCAGGCACTGATCAGCCAGTTTTTCAGTTCAATCCTTTCTTTGATCACGCCTCTTATCATTCTGGCTGGTTTTACCACTGGCTGGTTTACTCCGACAGAAGCTTCCAGTATTGCGGTAGCCTATTCTCTGATCATTGCGCTGATCGTATACAGAACCATGGACTGGAAGACATTTAAGAATTGTCTGCTGGAATCAGCAATTACTTCCGCTAATACCTTATTTATCATCGGTACTTCTACACTGTTTACCTACGTACTGGTAAAAGAAGGAGCGTCCAGATCGATTGCTGATTTCATTTTGAACATCAGCAGCAGCCCGGCTGTGATTCTTCTGATCATCAATATCGTACTTTTGATCCTTGGCATGTTTATGGAACCGGGAGCGATCTTAACACTGATGCTTCCTGTTCTGCTTCCGATCATAAAAGATCTGAACATTGACCTGGTACACTTTGGAGTTGTGATGGTCTTAAACCTGATGATCGGCCAGGTAACACCGCCTTTTGGCGTATGCCTGTTTGTAATATCGGATATATCCAAGATTAAGCTGGACCGGCTGTATAAGTCCATCCTTCCGTTCCTGGTTCCGCTGATTCTGGTATTGTTCCTTTGCACGTATTGCCCGCCGGTTGTTACATGGCTTCCAAATCTTCTGATCCACTGATCAGGGGATGTGAGAACCTGTTTCAATATAGAAACAATAAAGGAGATTTGAATTATGAAAATTGCACTGATCAATGAAAACAGTCAGGCAGCAAAGAATGCCATGATCTGTGAGAACCTGAAAAAAATAGCAGAACCTATGGGCCATACTGTATTTAACTATGGTATGTATACAGCAGAAGATGAAACACAGCTGACCTATGTTATGAATGGCCTCCTTGCAGCAATCCTGTTAAATTCCAAGGCAGCAGATTTTGTAGTGACCGGCTGCGGTACAGGAGAAGGCGCTATGCTTGCATGCAATGCGTTTCCGGGAGTTCTCTGTGGACACATTTCTGATCCGGAAGATGCGTATATGTTTGCACAGATTAATGACGGAAATGCCATTGCCCTTCCTTTTGCGAAAGGCTTTGGATGGGGGGCAGAGCTGCATCTGCAGTATATTTTTGAGAAATTGTTTGGCTGCGAAGGGGGACATGGATATCCGAAGGAAAGAGTGGTTCCGGAGCAGCGCAACAAGAAAATCCTTGATGGCGTAAAAGAAATCACACATAAGGACATTATGACGATCTTAAAAGAAATCGATCAGGATTTCTTAAAGACGACGGTCAGCGGTGAGAAATTTAAAGAATATTTCTTCGCAAACTGCCAGGTGCCAGAAATTGCAGATTATCTTAGAAAGTTCTTTTAAGTAAGAAAAAGAAAAAAGAGGAAAACTGCCGGATTTTGCATAAAACTGGCAGTTTTTCCTTTTTTGTCTATAAAAAACATACAAATTTGTATGTTTTACACCAAAAGGTACGATGAATTTAAAGGTGAAAATCGAATAAAATGGGCCTATAGATGTAAAATTAATGAAAAAATCGAATAAAAATATGCAAAATACATAAAATACCCTTTACAAACATCCGACAATATGCTACCATAAGAACAGACGATAGGCAATACATACAAAAGGTATTGCGGATCATGCTTTAAAAAGGTAAAATGCAACAATAAAAAGGGAGGAGGAAGAATGCACAGAGACGGAACTGCGGCAACAGAAGGAACACAGGCTCTTCCGGCGGCGACAGCCCAGAAGATCAAGATGATGATCATCCAACGTGAAATGAAACCGGGAGACAGACTTCCTACCGAAAATGAACTGGCACAGCTGTTTGGCGTCAGTCGCTCTACATTAAGGGAAGCGATGAAGTTTCTCAGAGCGGAAAATGTAGTTGCTATACGTCAGGGAAGCGGAACGTTTGTCAGCGCAGGAACAGGGATTGGAGAAGACCCGTTGGGACTCCACTTTACAGATCAAAAGAACCTGCTTCAAAACCTGTTTGAGACAAGGATGCTGATCGAACCGCAGATCGCAGCACTGGCTGTACAAAAGGCCACTACGCAAGATATACATAATCTTGAACGGCTGATCCGGCAGATGGACGATATAAAAGTCAACAGCAAGGAAACAGCGGAAATGGATGTCCAGTTTCATACAGCAGTCGCAGAGTGTACACACAATGATGTGCTGATCCGGGTTGTACCGATCATCAATGACTCGATCCGTCGGAGCCATTTTGAAACCCATGATAATCTTGAAAGCTTTAAAAGAGCAAAGAGAAGCCATACGGGGATTTATCAGGCGATCGCTTCCGGCAATTACATGGAAGCAAAGTATCTGTCTGAACGGCATATCTGGGAGACATTGGAAGATATCAAAGAAATGGAGGAAGCAAAATGAAAAAAAGATTTTGGAACAAGAAAGCAGCAGCGGCAGCGATGGCAGCAGTAACGGTGATGGGGACTTTAGCAGGATGCGGCGGTTCAAAAACGGCAGAGACCACTGCAGCAGCGGCAGCTGATACAAAGGCAGAAGAAAGCAAGACCGAAGATACAAAAGCTGCAGAGAGCGGTTCCGCAGAAGGGGTTACGATTAAGTTCCGTTACTGGGCAGATAATACAGATTATTCTCAGCTGATGCAGGATATCATTGCAAAGTTTAATGCAGAAAACGAGAAAGGGATTACAGTAGTCGGCGAGGAAGCTCCTTGGGACGGCGGTGCTTATTCTGAGAACCTGTTCAACGCAAAGATGGGCGGCGGCGATGTGGACTGCGCAACCTGGAAGCTGACATCTACCCCATTATTCGTTAATAATGATCTGCTGGCAGACCTGACACCAATGATCGATGCCTGGGATAAGAAAGATGACATTGATGACAATATTTACAACATCATGAAAGAGGCAGGTGGTTCCGACAGTATCTATGTAATGCCTTGGAATATTCAGGTACTGTATGTATACTACAGACCTTCAATCTTTGAAAAGGCCGGTGTAGAGGTTCCAAAGACCTATGACGAATTCCTTCAGGCTGTTGAGAAGTGCACCATGGATACAGACGGCGACGGAAAAACCGATGTTTACGGCTTTGGTATGAGAGGTGCCAAAGGAGGACAGGAGCCATGGGGAAGCTTCATCTTTGGTGAAGGCGGAAACTTTGAGGATATGACCACACCGGAAGCTGTAAAAGGTATGCAGGACTTTATCGATTTGTATCAGAAAGGATATGTACCGCCGACAGCAACCAGCGATGGCTTTAATGAGATCATTGCAAACTTTAAATCAGGTCTTACTGCTATGACCATTCATCATACCGGTTCTTCTGCAGATATGGAAGCAACCTTTGGCGATGATGTATCCGCATTCCCATTCCCGGCAGGCAAAGGCCAGTGGACTTCCATGGGCGACACAGAGACTGTTATCTTTGAGTCCTGTGAAAATAAAGAAGCAGCATTTGAATGGGTATCCTACCTTGCAGCAGGCGAAGGACAGGATATGTGGTGTAAGGGAACAGGAAACGTACCTGTAAGTAAGACAGTACAGGCAGAAGATTTCTTCCAGAGCAACCGCTTTATGAAAGCTTCTATTGACGGACAGAGTTATGCAGGTATTCTTCCGATCCTGGATACAACAACAGAGTGGATCTCTACTGTATGGCCGAATACCGTATCTCAGGCTTTAACAGGTGCCATCAGTGCACAAGATTGCATGAACACTTTACAGACAGAACTTTATAAATGATTGTTGTGACTATTCAGGACAGCACAAGACAGATAAAGGATCGCTCATCCTGAACCGTTGCTAATAAGACAGTGACAGACCGTGGCTGCGGTAAAAAAAGCCGCAGCCATGTAAGATGAGCTATTGACGGTAGCGCATTTATTTAGGAGGGAGAATTAAAACATGGTCAAGAAAAAATCCATATGGCCATATCTGCTGGTGGCCCCGGCCGTACTCATTATTTTCTGCGTTGTATTTGTTCCGGTCCTCAACGCGATCATCATGAGTTTCCAGAATTATGATCTGCGGCGTCCGAAAGAGATAGCTTTCAGCGGTTTGGCAAATTATATAGCAGCATTTTCAGATAAGCTTTTCTGGAATGCTTTGGTCAGAACACTGATATGGGTCATTGCAGGTGTAGGCTTCCAGTTTATATTCGGTTTCATTATGGCCCTCCTTTTAAATCAGGGATTTCGTGGACAAGGCGTGATCCGTGCGGTGAGCATGATCCCGTGGGTAACACCGGGTGTTCTGATTGGTCTTATGTGGAGATGGATCTATGATGGAAACAACGGTGTCCTGAACGATCTTTTGTTGAAGGCGCATCTGATCTCAGATAAGATCCCGTTTCTGTCCCAGGTTTCAACTGCTTTTCCAAGTGTGATCGTAACGATCATATGGCAAGGAATCCCGTTCTTTGCACTGATGCTTTTAGCGGCTTTACAGGGAGTTCCCCTGGAGCTGTATGAGGCAGCAAAGATCGATGGTGCAACTTCCTGGAAGAGCCTTGTATATGTAACGATCCCATCAATCAAAAATACGATCTATGTTACAGGTCTTCTCCGTATCATCTGGGTTGCTAACTCAGTGGATGTTATTTTCAACATGACAGAAGGCGGACCTGCATATTCTACACAGACACTGAGCGTTTATATTTATAACAAGGCAAACGCATTGAATCTGGGATATGCATCAGCTATGGCGATCCTGCTGGCGGCTTTGATGCTGGTTGTAGTTATTCCGTATCTGAAAATGAATTTCAAAGAGGAGGGATGATTCATGGAAAGAAAAAAAGCGATCAAGCATGCGATTTTGTACATCCCTCTGGTTCTTTTATTGCTATTTATCCTGTTTCCGTTTTACTGGACTTTTGTTACGTCCATTAAACCCCAGGATGAGCTTTATGGAGCAGTTGTTACGTATTGGCCGAAGCATGTTACCTTTGAAGCCTATACGAAGCTGTTCACCACAACCGTTAACTTCTTTGCGGCAATGAAAAACAGTCTGGTGGTAGCTTGCTGTACAACCGTAGTTTCACTAACAGCCTCTACCATGGCAGCTTATGCATTTTCCAGATATGCATTTCCGGGACGCAAGACTTTAATGAGTATTTTCCTGTGCAACAATATGTTCCCGACGGTATTACTTCTGATACCTTTGTACAGTATTATGAGAAAGCTTGGGCTTTTATACACCCCTACTTCCCTGGTATTGTCGTATACAACCTTTACCATTCCGTTTTCTGTATGGCTGATCCTTGGTTTTATCAACGATCTCCCGATGTCTTTGGAAGAGGCCGCTTTGGTAGATGGCTGCAACAGAGGAACTGCATTTATTAAGGTGATCCTGCCGATCCTTGGACCTTGTCTGGTAGCTACCGGCGTTTACATCTTCATGCAGTCCTGGAATGAATATACATTTGCAATGATGTTTACCAACAATGATTCCCGTACGATCCCGGTTGCATTAAAGAGCCTGATCGGACAGCTGGGAGTTCAATGGGATCTTCTGACAGCGGGTGGTATCATAACCATTATCCCGGTCTGCATCATGTTCTTCTTTGCACAGAAACGTCTGGTAGAAGGACTGACGGCAGGAGCTGTTAAAGGTTAAATATTAAATATGAATATCCGACCGGTCCCTACATGGGAAGGCCTAGAGAAAGAGGAGGAAAATGATGATGCAGTACGATAAGAAAGCAAAAGAATTGCGGGCAGAGATCCTTAAAATGTTATATGCCTGCCAGTCAGGACATCCGGGTGGTTCTCTCTCCTGTGTAGAGATGCTGATGGCACTTTACTACAAGGTTATGCACGTTGATCCAAAGAATCCGAAAGATCCGGATCGTGACCGCTTCGTATTAAGCAAAGGACATGCATGCCCTACACTTTATGCAATCCTGGCAGATTTAGGATACTTCCCAAAGGAAGACCTGGCTGGATTAAGACAGATTGACAGTCATCTTCAGGGACATCCGGACTGCACAAAGACACCGGGCGTTGATATGAATACCGGTTCTCTTGGACAGGGCGCTGCTCTGGCAATGGGTCTGGCTCTGGCTGCAAAGCATGGAAAGAAAACATATCACACTTATGCGGTACTGGGCGATGGCGAATGCCAGGAAGGTCTGGTTTGGGAAGCTGCTATGGCAGCCGCTCATTATAAACTGGACAACCTGACCTTTATGCTGGATCACAATGGTCTGCAGATCGACGGAAGCAATGATGAAGTTATGAGTCTGGGTGATGTTACAGCTAAGTTTAAAGCATTTGGTTTTGAATGCTTTACAGTTGACGGACATGACATTGATGCCATTGTAAAGGCACTGGAAACACCGGTTGAAGGCAAGCCGAAATTCATCTGCTGCGAAACTGTTAAGGGCAAAGGCGTTTCTTTCATGGAAAATGAGTTTGGATGGCATGGAAGCCCGATGAACAAAGAGCAGTTTGAGAAGGCATTAAGCGAGCAGGAGGTGTAAGAAGATGGGAAAGTCTTTAAGAGTTGCATATGGTGAGGCGCTGGTAAAGCTCGGCGCAAAAAATGATAAAGTAGTAGTATTAGATGCAGATCTGGCACACGCAACCCAGACTGCGATGTTCAAAAATGTATATCCGGACCGTCATTTTAATCTTGGTATTGCTGAGGCTGATATGGTTTGCGCCGCAGCAGGATTTGCACACAGCGGATATATCCCATTTGCAAGCACATTTGCACTGTTTGGTGCAGGCCGTGCCTTTGAGCAGATCAGAAACTCTGTATGCTATACAAATTGCAACGTTAAATTTGCATTTTCTCATTCCGGACTGTGTGTAGGAGAAGATGGAGGAAGCCATCAGTCTATTGAGGATATCGCATTGATGCGTGTTCTTCCTCATATGACAATCTTTGTTCCGTGTGATCCGGCAGAGACAGAAAAGGCAGTTATGGCAGCGGCAGAGATTGACGGACCTGTATACATCCGTGTTGCAAGACCTGTGGTAGAGGATATCACCACAGCAGATACTCCTTTTATCCCCGGTAAAGCAAATGTAATGAAAGAAGGAACCGATGTTTGCCTGATCGCTTGCGGCCTTATGATCCCGAAGGCATTGGAGGCAGCTGAGCAGCTGGAAAAAGAAGGAATCAGTACAGCTGTTGTTAATATGCATACCATTAAGCCAATCGATAAGGATATCATTTTAAAGATGAATAACACCTGCAAGGCTATCGTAACAGTAGAGGAACATTCTGTGATCGGTGGTTTGGGTTCCGCAGTAGCAGAGGTTCTGGCAGGACATGCAGGAGCAAAATTCGGCATGGTAGGTATTCAGGATAAGTTTGGTAAGTCTGGTAAGCCGGAGCAGCTGTTTGAGGCATATGGACTGACTGCAGAGAACGTTGCGGCAACTGCAAAGTCTTTACTGAAATAATTTAGGCTGACAGCCTGGCAGATCTGGAGGGATATAAAATGGAGATTTTAAATTACGAATTCAGCGGTGAAGGAATGCATCGTGTATTTGAAAATGAGAAATGGACCGTAGGAATTAAAAACTGGAAACCGGCAAATGATGTAACCGGCATTGATTGTCTGGAGCGTCATAACAAGACGGACGAATTATTTGTTCTGGTAGAAGGCCATTGCACCCTGATCTACGCAAATGAAGAAGGCGGAGCATTAAAATTCGGTGCTGTCAAGATGGAAAAAGACCGCGTTTATAATATTCCGGCAACCCTGTGGCACAATACCATTACTCAGAAGGATACAAAAATGATCCTGATCGAGGACTCTAATACATCGATGGAAAACAGTGACATTTTAAATCTGACCGATGATCAGATCAAGGAAATGCGCAGTCTGGCATAGACAAGAGTGTAAAAAATACGCGCTGGAGAGATTATTTCTCCAGCGCATTTTTTAATCCGCCTAAAAAATCAATATCATCTTTGTTTACACGGATATTGGCAGACATGGTTTTCCCGGAACTATTGGTGACCTTAATTTCAATCAGACTGCCTTCATCTAAAAAACTTTCTTTAGAAGCTGTTTTCACAAAAGCAATCATTTTCGGGTGATTCGTCCGAAATTTTTCCCAGGATGGTTTTAAAGCAAGAAAATTCATTGGATTCATGTTTTAGCGTACCTCTTTCGTGGTTAGTCATGACTATTATACCCAAAGGTTTACCAATTGACAAGACAGCGGCTATGAAGTATCATTTTTTAAGAAACAATGAAAGAGACCGGCAAAGAGGAAAAGCACATGTTAAATCAGTTTTCAAGAACAGAATTATTATTTGGAAAAGCAGCGATGGAAAAGCTGGCTTCCTCCCGTGTGGCCGTATTTGGCATCGGCGGAGTGGGCGGTTACACCTGTGAAGCACTGGTACGCAGCGGAGTAGGAGCATTTGACCTGATCGACGACGATAAAGTATGTCTGACCAACTTAAACCGCCAGATCATTGCAACCCGCAAGACTGTAGGAAAATACAAAGCAGAAGTTATGAAAGAGCGTATGCTTGAAATCAACCCGGAGGTAAAGGTGGAGATCCATAAATGCTTCTTCCTGCCGGAAAATGCAGAGGAATTTCCGTTTGAAGACTATGACTATATCGTAGACGCAGTAGATACCGTTACAGCCAAACTGGAATTGGTAATGAAAGCAAAAGAAAAAGGGGTTCCGATCATCAGTTCTATGGGAGCCGGAAACAAATTAGATCCAACCATGTTCCGGGTTGCAGATATTTATAAAACAAAAGTCTGCCCGCTGGCAAAAGTTATGCGCAGGGAACTGAAAAAAAGAGGTGTGAAGAAATTAAAGGTAGTATATTCCGAAGAACAGCCTACAAGACCAATTGATGATATGGCCATCAGCTGCAGAACCCACTGTATCTGTCCGCCGGGTGCAAAACATAAATGTACAGAGCGCAGAGATATTCCCGGAAGTACAGCCTTTGTACCATCGGTGGTAGGTCTGATCATTGCAGGAGAAGTGATCAAAGACCTGACAAAAGATGTGGTAGTCAAGGCTGAACAGTAAAGCAGGGAAATATCGAAAACAAAACACGCGTTGCAGACAGCAACTATTCATGAGGAGTCAAAATGATAGAAGAGAAAAAGATATGTGAATACATGGAGGTCCTTTCTTCCAAGGCACCGGTTCCGGGTGGCGGCGGAGCATCTGCTTTAGCAGGAGCATTGGGAAATGCTCTGGGGCAGATGGTGGTAAATCTGACCGTAGGAAAGAAAAAATACGCAGAAGTAGAAGACGAAATGCAGAAATACCTGACTGATTTAAAGGCCATGCAGCAGGAATTCCTGCACTTATCAGACCGAGATGCAGAAGTGTTTGAACCGCTGGCAGAATGTTACCGCCTGCCGTCTGCGACTCCAGAAGAAAAAGAATACAAAGAAACCGTTATGGAAGAAAAGCTGTTAGATGCAAGCGTGGTTCCGGTAGAGATCATGGAAAAATCGTTAGAATTGCTTGAAATCTTAGATGTATTAGCAGATAAGGGAAGCCGCATGGCAGTCAGTGACGTAGGCGTAGCAGTACAGTTTACACGTACGGCACTTCTTGGAGCTGTTATGAATGTATATATAAACACGAAATCCATGAAAAATCGTGCAAAAGCAGAAGAGATCAACCAGAACGCAAAGCGCATGATCAAGATCGGCACTTCCCAGGCAGACGAGATCTACGCAAAAGTCCTGGCACAGCTTATATAGAATTAGAATTGGATTGTGAATAGAAGGAGAACACAGACATGGAATTAATAAAAGGCGCTCCTGTTTCCGCAAAGATCAAAGAAGAAGTAGGGGCAATGCTTGAAAAAATAAACGGACCGGCACCAAAGCTGGCTATCGTCCGCGTAGGAGAAAATCCAGATGATATGTCCTACGAAAGAGGTGCTGTAAAGAAAATGGATGCATTTGGACTCCGCTCCCAGTGCTATACATTTCCTGCTGACATCACAGACGGAGATTTCAAAAAAGAATTTACCGCTATTAACGAAGATCCAGACGTAAGCGGTATCCTTCTTCTTCGTCCCCTTCCTAAACAGATCTGTGAAAAAGACATTGAAAGCATGATCGACCCGAAAAAAGACCTGGACGGTATTTCACCGGTCAATATCGCAAAAGTATTTTCCGGGGATTCCACTGGTTTTGCGCCATGTACAGCAGAAGCTGTTATCGAAGTATTAAAAGCCTATAACATTTCTATGGAAGGAAAGAAGGCAGCTATCGTAGGCCGCAGCATGGTAGTAGGACGTCCGCTGTCCATGCTTCTTTTAAAGGAAAATGCGACAGTTACCATCTGCCATACCCGTACAAAAGATCTTCCGGCTGCCTGTAAGCAGGCAGAAATCCTGGTGGCAGCTGCAGGAAAAGCGAAAATGTTAGATGCCTCCTATGTAGGTGAAAATACCACCGTGATCGATGTAGGAATTAACGTAGATGAAAATGGAAAACTCTGCGGTGATGTGGCAGCTGATACCCTAGAGGAAAAATCTGGAAAACTGACACCGGTTCCAGGAGGTGTAGGTGCAGTTACAACCGCTGTTCTTGCCAAACACCTGGTACAGGCAGCTCTCAGAAAGTAAAAGTATATATAGAGTTGCATAAACCCAATAAACCCTATGGATAAATTTACTCTTGCTAAAAAGAGAAAAAGCATTATAATAGAACAGACAGCTTTCCCACCATAGGGGGAGTAAACATAATAATATGCATAAACATGCAAGAGGAGAAAATATTATGAAAAAAAGAGTAATCGCACTGACAATGGCTGCTCTTATGGCGGCATCTTTAACCGCATGCGGCGGTTCTGCAAAAGAGACCACAGCAGCAGCGGCAGATACAACTGCACAGGAAGTAAAAGAGGAGTCTGCTGACGCAGCAGCAGAAAGCACCGAGGCTGAGTCTAAGGAAGCAGCAGGCGGCACACTGGTTATGGCAACCAACGCTGAATTCCCGCCATATGAGTTCCATGATGGAGATAAGATCGTAGGGATTGACGCTGAGATCGCACAGGCTATTGCAGATGAGCTTGGCATGACACTGGAAATAGAAGATATTGCATTCGATTCCATTATCCCGGAACTGGTATCCGGAAAGGCTGATGTGGCATTAGCAGGTATGACTGTAACCGAGGACCGTAAGGCATCTGTAGATTTCTCTGACAGCTACGCTTCTGCTTCTCAGATGATCATTGTTAAGGAAGACAGTGAGATCACAAGTCCGGTTGATTTAGAGGGAATCACTGTAGGTGTTCAGTTAGGAACCACCGGTGATATTTATGTATCTGATCTGGAAGCAAAGGGAACCACTGTTGAGCGCTATAACAAGGGCTTTGAAGCAGTGCAGGCATTAAGCCAGGGCAAGGTTGATGCAGTTGTTATTGACGGCGAGCCGGCCAAGACATTTGTAGCTGAAACAGAAGGCTTAAAGATTTTAGATGAAGCATTTACAGAAGAAGATTATGCCATTGCAGTAAAGAAAGGCAACACAGAACTGCTTGACAAGATCAATGGTGCATTAAAGGATTTAAAGGACAACGGAACTCTGGATGAGATTGTAGCAAAGTACATCAAGGCTGAGTGATCAGTACAGATCCAGCATTAGAAAGAAAAGGATGATCGGCATGTGGAAAAATTTTACAGATTCATTCTATCTGAATTTTATCTCAGATGATCGGTGGCGCTATATTACAGATGGTCTTAAGACAACACTGATCATAACCTTCTTTGCCTGCCTTATGGGCATTGTTCTGGGATTTATCGTTGGTATGATCCGTTCTACCTATGATAAAACAGGAAAAATGAAAGTTGCGAATTTGATCTGCCGGATCTATCTGGCAGTGATCCGGGGGACCCCTGTAGTGGTTCAGCTGCTGATCATCTATTTCGTAGTATTTGGCAGTTCACGTATTGACAAGGTTCCGGTAGCCATCATGGCATTTGGTATCAACTCGGGCGCCTATGTAGCAGAGATTTTTAGAAGCGGTATTATGTCTGTTGACCGCGGACAGATGGAAGCGGGACGCAGCCTGGGATTTAACTATGGACAGACCATGTGGTATGTGATCATGCCTCAGGCATTTAAGACGGTGCTTCCTACCTTATGCAATGAGTTTATTTCACTCTTAAAGGAAACATCTGTATCCGGCTATATTGCTCTTCAGGATCTTACAAAGGGCGGAGATATTATCCGGAGCAGGACTTACAGTGCTTTTATGCCGCTGATTGCGGTAGCGCTGGTATATCTGGTCATTGTTATGATCTTCACAAAATTGATCCAGATCCTGGAAAGGAGGCTGCGTAAGAATGAACGATAAAGAGAAAAGAGAGCCTCTGATCCGGGTAGAGCATCTTGGAAAGAGTTTTGCACGGAAGGCAAATGTATTAAAAGACATCAGTGTAAATATCTACAAAGGCGATGTGGTATTTATAGTCGGTCCTTCCGGCTCTGGTAAAAGTACGTTCCTGCGTTGTTTAAACCGGCTGGAAGAGCCTACAAAGGGACATATCTATTTTGAAGGCAGTGATATTACAGATCCAAAGACAGATATTGACAAGCATCGTCAGAAAATGGGAATGGTATTTCAGCAGTTTAATCTGTTCCCGCATATGGATGTCATGAAAAACCTGACACTGGCGCCTATGAAGCTGCAGGGAAAAAGTCAGCAGGAGGCAGAAGCGGAGGCAATGCGCCTTTTAGAGCGTGTGGGCCTTTCTGACAGGGCTCATGCGTATCCAAGCCAGCTTTCCGGTGGTCAGAAACAGCGTATCGCTATCGTAAGGGCTCTGTGCATGAAACCGGACGTAATGCTTTTCGATGAACCAACTTCCGCTCTTGATCCGGAAATGGTGGGAGAGGTATTAAGTGTAATGCGCGATCTGGCCGATGAAAAGATGACTATGGTGGTTGTAACCCACGAGATGGGCTTTGCAAGAGAGGTTGCTACCAGAGTCATGTTCATGGATGGAGGATACTTCCTGGAAGAAGCTCCGCCGAAAGAGTTTTTCGCAAACCCGAAAAACGAGCGCCTGAAAGCTTTCTTAAGTATGGTGCTGTAATAAAAAGCATCTGCCGGCAGGTAAAACTTGCTGACGGATGCTTTTTTTCGATCATTTTAACCCTTAAACTTCTCCAGCAACGGAATCAATTTCTCCAGACAATCCTCCAGACATTCCAGTTCATCCTCTGAAAATCCTTTGAGCCGATCCACTGTACACTCCAGCATAGCCTGTTTCACTTCCTCAAACTCATTCCTGCCATCATCCGTCAAAGTCACATAAACCTGTCTCCGGTTCCTTTCATCGTGGAGCCGCTTTACTAATCCCATGGATTCCAGATCATTTACCAGCTTTGTCAGCTGCTGCTTTGTAATTCCCATCTCATCAGCCAGAAAACTCATAGTAGGCTGTGCATATTCGGGCATACTTAAAATAAAAAGAACCTGAAATCCAGCTTTATTCGCTTTTACCTGGTTCTGCTGCTGGTACTGGCATTTGGCCATATTAAAAAAACGGATGGAAAAATCCATAAATTTTAAACCGGAAGAAATAAGATCCTGTCTATCACTCATAAAACGACACCTTCCTTTTTGATGAACTTTTGATCGCATCATTTAAAGTTTTGCTTATATCAAAATTAACACAACAAATATGAAATGTCAACAAATATTAAAAGTAAATAAAAACTTACTATTTTCTATTGACAAAAGCTGGAAGCGGGGTTATTTTAACATCAAGAAAGATTAAATGAGCAATCACAAAAGAAAATCGAAGTAAATGATAGAAGGAGAAAAAATGGGTGTAAAAAATGACAACAACAGCAATAACAACAAAAAACCCTACTTGTACTATTACTGTATCGTTCTACTCATTGTAATGGTATTAAACGCATTAGTTTTTCCGTCGGTAATGGAACGTTCTGTAGAAGTTCCGTTTAATGAATTTACCACGCAGCTAAGTTCAGGGAATGTAGAGCAGGTCTACGTTAATGGCGACAACACGGAGATCATGTATACACTAAAACAGGATGAAGATCGAACTTGGACCGCAGTAACATATAAAACAGGAAATATGACCACTGCGGACGATCTGGTAAAACGTCTGGAAGATGCCGGAGTAAAAAATTACAGCAAAGAGATTCCTACCCAGGCGTCCCCGCTGCTTAATGTTCTGACCACCTGGGTGGCTCCTATACTTATGTTTGTGATCATTGGCCAGATCATGGGGCGTATGATGGCAAAACGTATGGGCGGCGGAAGCAGTGCCATGACATTCGGAAAATCCAATGCTAAAATATACGCGGAAAAAGAAACCGGCGTAACCTTTAATGATGTAGCAGGGGAAGAAGAAGCCAAAGACGCTTTAAAAGAGATCGTAGACTTCTTGCACAACCCGGATAAATATGCGCAGATTGGCGCAAACCTTCCTAAAGGCGCCCTTTTAGTAGGCCCTCCGGGAACAGGTAAGACCCTCTTGGCAAAAGCAGTAGCAGGGGAAGCGAAAGTGCCATTCTTTTCCATTTCCGGATCTGAATTCGTAGAAATGTTCGTAGGAATGGGCGCGGCCAAAGTGAGAGATTTATTCAAACAGGCGAATGAAAAAGCTCCATGTATCATCTTTATCGATGAGATTGATACCATTGGTAAAAAACGTGACGGCGGCGGAATGGGCGGAAACGATGAGCGGGAACAGACATTAAACCAGCTCCTTACAGAAATGGATGGTTTCGACGGAAAGAAAGGTGTTGTTATCCTGGCAGCCACTAACCGTCCGGAATCCCTTGATCCGGCCCTTCTTCGTCCGGGACGTTTTGACCGCCGTGTCCCGGTAGAACTTCCGGACCTTCAGGGGCGTGAAGCAATCTTAAAAGTCCATGGCCGTAAGGTAAAAATGGATGCATCCGTTGATTACAATGTGATCGCCAGATCTACAGCAGGTGCCAGTGGTGCGGAACTTGCAAATATCATCAACGAAGCAGCTTTGAGGGCAGTTCGTCAGGGCAGAAACCTGGTATCCCAGGAAGACCTTCAGGAAAGCGTAGAAACGGTTATTGCAGGCTATCAGAAGAAAAATGCAGTAATCCCTGCTGATGAGCGAAAGATCGTAGCGTACCATGAAGTAGGACATGCACTGGTAGCTGCCTGCCAGACCCACAGCGCTCCGGTACAGAAGATCACCATTATACCTAGAACCTCCGGCGCATTAGGCTATACCATGCAGGTAGATGCAGGCGAGAAGTACCTGATGAGCAAAGAAGAAGCGTTAAATAAAATCGCAACCTATACCGGCGGCCGTGCAGCAGAGGAGCTGATCTTCCATTCCATTACCACAGGCGCATCAAACGATATTGAACAGGCCACAAAGATTGCCAGAGCCATGGTTACCCGATATGGCATGACGGATGAATTTGACATGGTAGCGATGGAAACTGTAAGTAACCAGTATTTAGGCGGAGATACTTCTCTTGCCTGTGCTCCACAAACGGCCCGGATGATCGATGAACAGGTAGTAAAGATCGTCCGTACCCAGCACGAAAAAGCGTCGAATATCTTGAAAGAAAATGAAGGAAAGCTTCATGAGATCGCAAAATACCTTCTCGAAAAAGAAACCATCACAGGAGAAGAATTCATGGAGATCTACGAGAGAAAGGACTCCGAAACAACATAACGTATGAAGCGTAACACAGCCCTGCCGCATTTGTAATCGTAAGATTTTGTTCGATTGCATTTGCAGCAGGGCTGTGCTATTCTAAAGATAAAAAGGAGGCAGGGGCATGAAAAACTTATTAGAACAACTTTATTCAGGGGAACTTATACCCTCAGAATCAAAAATGGAAGGAAATGAAGAATACGAGGCACTTTGCAGAAAATCTCTGGAAGAGATGGAAAATTTCACAGAAAAACTGGATCGGGAAAGCCAGAAAGAATTTCAGAACTTATTAGACACGTATCTGGAATTAACATTTATGGAAAAACGTCAGTCCTTCTGCGATGGATTCCGTATAGGAGCCGGTATTATGTGCGAAGTCTTTCAAAACAGAACATGCAGCATGAATGGATAAAACTACTGCTTATAAATGTAAACTTATAAATATTAATAAGCGTGACTTTCTAATAAAAATTGGTATATTGTAAAAATAAAATCAGAAAACTGTAAAGAATATTGACAACTTAAGAGAGCATGTTATAATAAGGTCTGTATTTGAGAATTCAGGTAATTGTATATTATTCGATGGAGGAGATGTATTATGAAAGGAAAGAAGATCATAAGTGTAGCATTAGCAGGCGTTATGGCACTCTCATTAACTGCATGCGGAGGCGGTTCCACTCAGGAAACAACAGCAGCTCCGGCAGCAGACTCCAAAGCAGAAGAAACCACCGCTGCTGCAGAAAGCACAGAAGCGGCTGCAGGTGAAGGAGTAGCAAAAGAAGATTTAAAGGTAGGATTTATTTTTATCGGTGATGAAAACGAAGGTTATACAGCAGCTCACTACAACGGTGCCAAAGAAATGCAGGAAACACTGGGATTAAGTGATGACCAGCTGATCATTAAGTGGAATATCCCGGAAGATGAGACTGCAAAAGATGCTGCGATGGATTTAGCAGATCAGGGATGCCAGATTGTATTTGCAAACAGCTTTGGACATGAGTCCTATGTTATAGAGGCAGCAAAAGAGTATCCGGAGGTTCAGTTCTGCCACGCAACCGGCTATCAGGCAGCAAGCAGCGGACTTTCCAACATGCATAACTTCTTTACTTCTATTTATGAAGCACGTTATGTATCCGGTGTTGTTGCAGGCCTTAAGTTAAATCAGATGATCGAAGACGGAACTGTAAAAGAAGATGCATGCAAGATTGGCTATGTAGGCGCTTATCCATATGCAGAGGTTATCAGCGGTTATACTTCCTTCTTCTTAGGTGTACGTTCTGTATGCCCATCTGCAACAATGGAAGTTAAATACACCAACAGCTGGGCAAGCTTTGACCTTGAGAAAGAAGCAGCAGATGCCCTGATCTCCGATGGTTGTGTTCTGATCAGCCAGCATGCAGATACTACAGGTGCTCCAACGGCCTGCGAAGCAGCCGGAGTTCCTTGCGTAGGCTACAATATTTCTATGATCGCAACTGCTCCTGATTCAGCACTTACATCTGCAAGCAACAACTGGGGCGTTTATATGACTTATGCAGTGCAGTCTGTACTGGACGGAACAGAGCTTCCAACTGACTGGTGCAAGGGCTTCTCTGATGGTGCAGTTCTTATTACCGAGTTAAATGATAAGACAGTTGCTCCTGAAACAAAGGAGAAGGTTGAAGAAGTAGAAGCTAAACTGGCAAGCGGTGAGCTTCACGTATTTGATACTTCTACATGGACTGTAAATGGCGAGACACTGGATACTTATAAGAAAGACGGAAGCGATGTTGAGTACATCTCTGACGGATACTTCCATGAATCCGAATTTGCTTCTGCACCGGCATTTGATATCCTGATCGATGGTATCACAACCATTGACAACTAATGAAACGATCAATAAAATAACTCTTTATGAGTGAGAGTTTGGAAGCGGAGTCACCATTTGTCTGGCTCCGCTTTCTTAGATATGTGCCCTTTCGTTGAAAAAGAGCTGCAAAAAGATTTGAAAAAACAGTAACCATTAAACCAAAGAGGAGGTCATGCCTGGTGAGCGAATCATATGCCATTGAATTGAAAAACATTACAAAACGGTTCGGCAGGATAACTGCCAACAACAAAGTATGTCTGTCTGTAAAGAGGGGGGAGATATTATCTATTCTGGGAGAAAACGGAAGCGGAAAGACAACCCTTATGAATATGATATCCGGTATTTACTACCCAGATGAAGGACAGATTCTTGTAAACGGAAAAGAGGTGACGATCCGCTCTCCGAAGGATTCCTTTGCACTGGGAATCGGTATGATCCATCAGCATTTTAAACTGGTAGATGTGCTGACCGCAGCAGAAAACATTATCCTGGGATTATCCGGAAAAGAAATACTGGATATGAAGAGTGTTACAGCAAGGATCAATGAACTGACCAGTCGTTATGGTTTTGATCTGGATCCAAACCAGAAGATCTATACGATGTCCGTATCCCAAAAACAGACGGTAGAGATCGTAAAATTATTATACAGAGGTGTAGATATCCTGATTCTGGATGAGCCTACAGCCGTTCTGACCCCACAGGAGGCAGAAAAACTGTTTGCAGTCCTTCGCAACATGCGTGAAGCCGGCCATTCCATTATTATAATCACGCATAAACTTCACGAGGTTTTATCTCTTTCTGACCGGGTTTCTGTTCTGCGTAAAGGCACTTATATAGGCACTGTCAATACAGCAGAGGCCACAGAAGCTTCTCTTACTGAAATGATGGTAGGCAAGAAGGTAACATTAAATATCGAACGCCCTGAGCCGGTAGACCCGCAGAAACGTCTGGTCATGGAACATGTGACCTGTGTGGATACCGAAGGTGTAAAGACACTGGATGATGCCAGTTTTACGGCTTACAGCGGTGAGATCCTGGGTGTTGCGGGAATTGCAGGAAGCGGTCAGAAGGAGCTTCTTGAAACAATCGCAGGACTGCAGCCGATGGAAGGCGGCAGTATCCGGTATTATCCGGCAGAGGGGGACGAAGAAGTGCTTTCCGGCATGAGCCCTGAGGCAATCCGCAAGCTGGGAATCAAACTATCCTTTGTTCCGGAAGATCGTCTGGGAATGGGACTGGTAGCAGCTATGGATATGACAGACAATATCATGCTGCGTGGATATAAAAAGGGAATCCCATTTTTTACAGACAGAAAACATCCAAAGGAAATGGCAGAGCAGCTGATCAAGGATCTGGAAATTGTGACACCGGGTGTTTCTACACCGGTAGGACGGCTTTCTGGAGGAAATGTGCAGAAGGTGCTGGTAGGACGTGAAATTTCTTCTAATCCGCGAGTGCTCATGGTAGCGTACCCGGTGCGCGGTCTGGATATCAACTCTTCTTATACCATTTATCATCTGCTGAATGAACAGAAAAAACAGGGAGCGGCAGTTATCTGTGTAGGTGAAGACCTGGATGTGCTCTTGGAGCTTTGCGACCGGATTCTGGTGCTTTGTGACGGTAAAATAAGCGGTATTGTAGATGGAAGAACCGCAACCAAGGAAGAGATCGGATTGATGATGACAAAGACAGGAGGCCAAGAGAATGAGTAAGGAAATAAATACAGTTACAAATAAAGAGCCTCTGGTGCATATTTCAAAAAGGGACGGCATTGAAACCTGGAAAAGCTGGATGATCCGTATCATTGCAGTGTTGTTATCCCTGGTGGTCTGTGCCGGTGTGATCGTGGCACTTACCGGCTTAAACCCTGTAGAAGTATATAAGGGGATTTTTGATGGTGCTGTTGGCACTAAGAGACGTGCATGGATGACCATCCGTGATACACTGGTGCTGTTATGTATTGCAATAGGAATTACACCGGCATTTAAAATGCGTTTCTGGAATATCGGCGCAGAGGGACAGGTACTGATCGGCGGCGTTACTTCAGCAGCCATGATGATCTATCTGGGAAATTCCCTTCCTCCGGTGATCTTGTTCCCGCTGATGCTCCTTGGCAGTGCAGCGGCAGCTATGATCTGGGGGGTGATCCCGGCATTCTTTAAGGCTTACTGGAATACCAATGAAACTCTGTTTACGCTGATGATGAACTATGTGGCAACCCAGGTGGTCACTTATTGCATTATTTTCTGGGAAAATCCAAAGGGTTCTAACTCTGTAGGAACTATTAACTCCACTACCAAGGGTGGCTGGATCCCTCAGCTTTTCGGTCTGGATTATGGTTGGAACCTTCTGATCGTCCTGGTTCTGGCTGCTGCCATGTTCATTTATCTGAAATACAGTAAACAGGGCTATGAGATCGCAGTTGTAGGTGAAAGCGAGAATACAGCCCGCTATGCAGGTATTAATGTAAAACGTGTTATCCTTCGCACCATGGCTTTGTCCGGTGCAATCTGTGGTATTGCAGGTTTTATTATTGTAGGCGGTGCAAGCCATACTATTTCCACCAGTACGGCAGGAGGCAGAGGTTTTACGGCGATTATTGTTTCCTGGCTGAGTAAATTCAACACATTTGTGATGATACTGGTTTCCTTCTTCCTGGTGTTCATGCAAAAGGGCGCAGGACAGATCGCATCCCAGTTTAACTTAAATGAGAATGCATCAGATATCATTACTGGCATCATCCTGTTCTTTATCCTTGGCTGTGAGTTTTTTATCAACTACAAAGTAGGATTTAAAAGCAGGAAAAAGAGTACAAGATAGGAGGCTGACATATGGGATTATTGATCATTTTTATGCAAAAGGCCATTGGACAGGGAATCGGTATCCTCTATGGCGCTTTAGGGGAGATTTTAACAGAAAAATCCGGAAACCTGAACCTGGGTATCCCTGGAATGATGTATATGGGGGGAATTGCCGGTCTGATCGGTGCTTTCCTCTATGAAAATAACAATGCTGCACCGAGTGGAGCAGTAGGTGTATTGATTTCTTTCTTGTGTGCATTTTTATGTGCAGCCTTAGGCGGTTTGATCTACAGTGTACTGACCATTACTTTACGTGCAAATCAGAACGTAACAGGTCTGGCTCTTACTACCTTCGGCGTTGGATTCGGCAACTTTTTCGGTGGCTCTTTATCCAAGCTGGCAGGCGGTGTTGGACAGATCTCTGTTGCAGTGACCGGTGCAGCCTTCAAGAAGCAGATACCGGTACTTTCCGGACTGGGGGCAGTGGGACAGCTGCTGTTTTCCTATGGCTTTTTAACCTATCTTGCAATTATCCTGGCGTTGGTGCTGGCATTTTTCCTTGCAAAGACCAGAAGGGGACTGAATCTGCGTGCAGTAGGTGAAAGCCCGGCCACAGCAGATGCGGCCGGTATCAATGTTACGGTATACAAGTATCTTGCAACTTGTATTGGAGGCGGTATCAGCGGTCTTGGAGGTTTATACTTTGTTATGGAGTATTCCGGTGGTACCTGGACCAACAACGGCTTTGGCGACAGAGGTTGGCTGGCTATCGCCCTTGTTATCTTTGCTCTCTGGAAACCGGTAAATGCCATCTGGGGTTCGATCCTCTTTGGCGGACTTTATATTCTGTATCTTTATATTCCGGGACTGGACCGCGGGGCTCAGGAGATCTTTAAGGCTCTGCCTTATGTAGTAACTATTATCGTACTTGTATTTACCAGCTTAAGAAAGAAGAGAGAATATCAGCCGCCGGCAAGTCTGGGACTGGCATATTTCCGAGAGGAACGATGAAAGAATTAATTGGACGGTATGTAAGGGAACTGGTAAAGATCCCAAGCACTTCCAATACGGAGACTGAAAAAACATGTGCAGACTATATTGCTGCTCAACTGGTAAAGCAACTTTATTTTAAGGAACACCCAGAGCAGACGGGAACATATCTGCTGCCGGCGGACCGTCTTGACCGGTCTGTGCCCTGGGGGCTGGTAAAAGGAAGAAACGGATCTCGTAAGACGATTGTCCTTACAGGCCACTATGATGTGGTGGACACAGAAGAGTATGGAAATGAACGGGCTCTGGCTTATGATGTGGAAAAATGGGAAGATTTGATAAGATCCGGAAATGTCCTGCCGGGTATGCCGGATGAGGTAAAAGAAGATTTTCTTTCCGGTGACTGGATGTTTGGCAGAGGGACTGCTGATATGAAGGGCGGGCTTTCGATTGGGTTGGCGCTATTGGAGTGGTATGGAAAGCTGGTGGACGAGACAGAACGGAAAGAGCAAGATGCGACTGTTTCTAAAACGGAAGCTATATCTGAAACGGGGGCTGCTTCTGGAATATCTGGCAATCTCCTGTTTGTAACAGTACCAGATGAAGAAGGCTACTCTGCCGGAATGCGCGCTGCTGTGCCATTTTTAAATGAGTTAAAAGAGCGTTTTAACCTGGAATATACAGCACTGATCGATCTGGAACCGGCTTCCATGGAAAATGGAGCAAAAACCATTTATACCGGTTCTGTTGGAAAGACAATGCCTGCTGTATTGGTCCAAGGTGTAAAAGCCCATGTATTAAACTGCTTCCAGGGTGTCAGCTCTGTGGGCGTTTTAAGCAACTTTTTTATGAAAACAGAGCTGGTACCGGAATTTGCGGAAAAAAGTGCTACGGAAATCTGCCCACCGCCCACCTGGTTCTGCCTTCGTGACCGGAAAGAAGGATACGATGTGTCTGTACCTTTCAGGGCTGGCGGATACATGAGTATGCTTGGATTTGAGAAAACGCCGAGTGAAGTGATAAAGCGGCTGAAGGCACTGGGAAAAGAAAGTTTTAACGAATATGCGAGAAGAATGGAGGCACAGTGGAAAACTGCAAATGAAAATGGGACTGGTATATCAGCAACATCTTCAATGCAGGAAAAAACAAAGACTTCAGAAGGAAAAAAACGTCTGGCAGGTGCTGGCGATTGTTTTGCATGTCCCGGTGCAGCAGCCGCTGCAAAAGCAGAAATCCTTACAGTCAGCGAGTTAATCGCACGCTGCCGTAAAGAGCAGGGCGAAGCCTTTACTGTCTGGCTTTCAGAAGCGTATGAGACTCAGAAGGCCCGCCTGAACAAAGGCGATACCAATTTCCCGTCAGCCACTCTCGATTTTATGGAGCAGCTGTTGAACCGG
>CAVFER010000005.1:54436-68218 GCA_963621525.1 bacterium
ATTTTATCCTGCGGTAGACAGTGAGAAAGAAGGAAAAGTGCTTTTTGAAAAGATGAAAAAAGCAGCAGAAAAGGAGAAAGTTTCCCTGAAACGTCATGAATATTTCTGCGGCATCTCCGATTTAAGCTATTGTGGCGGCATAGACAAAGAAGAACTGGCTGCTTACGCAGACGAGACTCCATTATGGGGCAGTGCTTATGCTATGAATATAGAAGCAATGGCAAAATTAAAGATCCCGCCTATGCTCTTTGGACCATGGGGAAAAGATATCCATACCCGTTGGGAGCGTGTAAATAAGGTCAGTTTATATGAAAAAACACCGGCTGTATTAAAAAACTTCATCGAACAAATGTTTGATAAATAAATAGAAATGTGGTATACTAAAAAGCGCAGGGAGAAAAATTTCCTGCGCTTTTGATCTTTTTTCAGGAAAAGGAGTTACACCATGCCAAAGCAGTATATAAAAATACGCGGCGCAAATGAACACAATCTTAAAAATATATCCGTAGACATCCCCAGAGATGAGTTGGTGGTTCTGACTGGTCTTTCCGGTTCGGGCAAATCCTCTCTGGCTTTTGATACCATTTACGCAGAAGGTCAGAGACGCTATATGGAGTCTTTGTCTTCCTATGCAAGACAGTTCTTAGGACAGATGGAAAAACCGGAAGTAGAAAGCATCGAAGGCCTTTCACCGGCCATTTCCATTGACCAGAAATCCACGAACCGGAATCCCCGTTCTACGGTGGGAACGGTGACGGAGATCTATGACTATATGCGTCTTCTCTATGCCCGCATCGGTATTCCCCACTGCCCAAAGTGCGGCAGGGAGATCCACAAACAGACCATTGACCAGATGGTAGACCAGATCATGGATATGCCGGAGCGGACAAAGATTCAACTTTTGGCACCGGTAGTCCGGGGAAGAAAGGGTGAACACGTAAAGGTTTTAGAGCAGGCCAGAAAAAGCGGCTATATGCGTGTACGCATTGACGGAAATCTGTACGAACTTTCCGAAGAGATCAAATTGGAGAAAAATATCAAGCACAATATTGATATTATCGTAGACCGCCTGGTAGTAAAAGAGGGGATTGAAAACCGTCTGACAGACTCCATTGAGACAGTTATGTCTTTAAGCAACGGACTGATGACGGTAGATGTGATCGGTGGGGAACCGGTGAATTTCAGTCAGAGCTTTTCCTGCCCTGACTGCGGTATCAGTATTGATGAAGTAGAACCACGAAGTTTCTCTTTTAACAACCCGTTTGGCGCATGCCCGGAGTGCTTCGGTTTAGGCTACAAGATGGAATTTGATGAAGATCTGATGATCCCGGATCAATCACTTTCCATCTCTCAGGGTGCTATTGTAGTTATGGGCTGGCAGTCCTGTACTGACAAGGGAAGCTTTACCAGAGCTATTTTGGATGCATTGGCAGAGGAATATCAGTTCAGTCTGGATACTCCATTTCAGGATTATCCAAAGGAGATCCATGATATCATTATCTACGGCACCGGCGGCCATGAGGTAAAAGTCCATTATAAGAGTCAGAGAGGGGAAGGCATCTACGATGTGGCCTTTGAGGGACTGATCGAAAATGTAAACCGCCGTTATAAGGAGACATTTTCCGAGTCGTCCAAAGCAGAATATGAAACTTTTATGCGGATCACCCCATGTCCTGCATGTAAAGGGCAGCGACTGAAAAAAGAGTCCCTGGCAGTTACCGTAGGTGGTTTGAATATTTATCAGGCTACTAATATATCCATTGTGAAATTTAAAGAATTTATGGATGGACTGACGCTGACAACGATGCAGCAGACCATTGGCGCCTCTATTTTAAAGGAGATCAAGGCACGTATCAGCTTCCTTATTGATGTGGGATTGGATTATCTTTCTCTTTCCCGTGCTACCGGTACACTTTCCGGCGGCGAAGCTCAGAGAATCCGCCTGGCTACCCAGATTGGTTCCGGCCTGGTGGGAGTAGCCTATATCCTGGATGAGCCCAGTATAGGACTTCACCAGAGAGATAATGATAAATTGTTAAAGACCTTGCTCCATCTGCGTGACCTGGGAAACAGCGTTCTGGTAGTAGAGCATGATGAAGACACCATGCGCGCAGCAGATTGTATTGTGGATATCGGCCCCGGAGCAGGGGAACATGGTGGACAGATTGTTGCAGTTGGAACGGCAGAAGAGATTATGAAGAACCCGGATTCCATCACAGGTGCCTATCTTAGCGGTCGTCTGCAGATACCGGTTCCTTCGCAGCGCAGAACACCGACCGGATGGATCACCGTTCGGGGGGCAGAAGAGAATAACCTGAAAAAGATCGATGTATCCTTCCCCCTGGGAGTCATGACCTGTGTCACCGGTGTATCCGGATCCGGTAAAAGTTCTCTTGTAAATGAAATCTTATACAAAGCTCTGGCGAAAAAGTTAAACCGTGCAAGAACCATTCCGGGAAAGCATAAATGGATAGAAGGAGTAGAGCAGCTGGACAAAATCATAGCCATTGACCAGTCCCCGATCGGACGTACTCCACGTTCCAATCCAGCTACTTATACCGGTGTATTTGACCTGATCCGTGACCTGTTTGCCTCTACAGCAGATGCAAAGGCGAAGGGCTACAACAAGGGAAGATTCAGCTTCAACGTAAAGGGAGGCCGGTGCGAAGCCTGCTCTGGAGATGGTATTATAAAGATCGAGATGCATTTCCTTCCGGATGTATATGTGCCATGTGAAGTCTGCAGCGGAAAGCGCTATAACCGTGAAACACTGGAAGTAAAATACAAGGGAAAGAGTATATATGATGTTTTGGATATGACAGTGGAAGATGCTTTGAAATTCTTTGAAAATGTGCCTTCCATTACCAGAAAAATCCAGACATTATATGACGTAGGACTTGGCTATGTCCGCCTTGGACAGCCGTCCACAGAACTTTCCGGCGGTGAAGCCCAGCGTATCAAATTGGCTACGGAGCTTTCTAAGCGCAGCACCGGAAAGACCATTTACATTCTGGATGAACCTACCACGGGACTGCATTTTGCCGATGTTCACAAGCTGATCGAGATTCTGCGCCGTTTGTCCGACGGTGGAAATACAGTGGTTGTCATTGAACACAACCTGGATGTGATCAAAACAGCTGACTATATCATTGATATCGGTCCGGAAGGCGGTGACAAGGGCGGAACCGTTATTGCCAAAGGAACTCCCGAAGAAGTGGCAGATAGCCCGGTTTCTTATACAGGAAAGTATGTGAGGAAGTATCTGGAACAATGATGCGGTTCTATAGGCAATAAATACGAATAGATATAAAACAGATTTAAGAAGTCAAGAAAATAATAAATAATTCCTTGACTTCTTAAATTTTTTTGTCTAAAATACTTAGGAACCGAACTAATTACAAAGATGCAGGAGTACAGTCATATGGAAACAGGAAAAATCATTAACCGTATATCCAACCGCCTTCGCCGCAGATCGGCATCGTTACAGGAAACACTGGGAATGGGCGGAGCACAGGGAAATATTTTAAATTTTATTTTAGTGGAAGGGCAGAAGCATTCTATTTATCAGAAAGACATAGAAAAAGAATTTGGTCTCCGTCCGTCTACGGCGACAGAAGTATTAAAAGCTCTGGAAAAGAAAGAACTGATCTGCCGTGTCAGTGAAAAGCAGGATGCCCGTTTAAAACGGATCGAATTTACGTTCAAGGCCGAAGAGATCCGTCATCTGATCGCTGCTGAAATAGGCGAATCAGAAAGCATTTTATTAAAAGGCATCACAGAAGAAGAAAGAAAGATCTTTATAGAAATTGGAGAGCGAATGCTTAAAAATCTGGATGAAGCTAATCAGTAATGAGATCAATCAGTAAGGAAGCCGATCCGCAAAAGGATAGAAGAAAATATGATAGAGAAAGGAAGAAAGCAAAATGGAAAAAGCAAAAGAAACAGGCGCAGATCAGGAACTGATGCGCTCCATGAAAGTATCAAAAGCAGTTGCCGCCATGGCGATCCCAAGTGTGATCAGCAGTCTGGTCACAGTAGTTTATAACATGGCGGATACATTTTTCGTAGGTCAGACGGGAGATGCATTGCAGGTGGCAGCCGTCAGTCTGACCAATCCTATTTTTATCCTTCTTATGGCCTTTGCTAACATGTTTGGCATGGGCGGAAGTGCTGTTGCATCCATGGCAATGGGAGAAGGAAAGCCGCAGAAAGTGAAGAATACCACCGCTTTTATCACTTATGCAAGTTTAGCGGTAGGTGTTGTTG
This sequence comes from bacterium, assembly GCA_963621525.1. Lineage (GTDB taxonomy): Bacteria > Bacillota > Clostridia > Lachnospirales > Lachnospiraceae > Enterocloster. The sequence continues at coordinate 58,703 of CAVFER010000005.1, forward strand.
TGGCAGTACTCTTATTTGTATTTATGGCACCGATCTTACGTATTTTTGGTGCAAACACGGAAACTTATGAATATGCAAAAGGCTATATGCTGTATATTGCCTGGGGTGCTCCGTTCATTATCTGGTCTGCGGCCGCCAGTTTTGTAGTCCGTGCAGAAGGCGCCAGCAAAGAGGCTATGATAGGAAGCATGGTGGGAACCATTGCAAATATTGTATTAGATCCCATGTTCATTTCCGGCCTGCACATGGGCGCTGCCGGTGCAGCCATTGCAACCACTATTGGAAATATCCTGGCAAGTCTGTACTTTGTATGGTATTTCTTAAAGAAATCCGGTCAGCTGTCCATCCTCCCAAAAGACTTTACCTTAGGAGAAAATATCCCTCAGAGAGTCTGCACTACCGGCTTCCCAACCGCTATTTTTTCCGTTCTTATGAGCGTTTCTACCATTGTGGTCAATCAGATTTTGGTAAAATATGGAAATGCACCGGTGGCTGCTATCGGTATTGTTTTTAAAGCAAACATGTTCATCACTTTCCTGCAGATGGGACTGGCAAACGGAGTACAGCCGTTGTTAGGCTACAGCTACGGAGCAGGAAATATCAGTCGTTTCCGGGAGGTAGAGCGCTTTACGAAGATCTGCTGCCTGATAGCCGGAGTTGCGGCCACACTGCTGTATTTTGTGGGAAGAGAACCTATTATCCGCATGTTCATCAGTGATGATGAGGTGGTTTACTACGGTGTAAAGATGCTGATCGCCTACATGATCTCCGGCCCGGTGATCGGTATATTATTTGTAAATATGAATTGCCTGCAGTCTGTAAATCACGCGTTTCCTGCAACCATTCTTTCTGTTATGCGCCAGGGCGTGCTTTTGATTCCGTTGCTGTATATCTTACAGTTACTTGGCGGTCTGGACGGCGTTATTTACGGACAGGCGATCACGGATTGGATCACAGTACTGTTATCAGTCGTATTCTGGAGAACTACACGAAAAAAGCTGTAGAGTGCTCAGTTGAAAATAAATCGATCGACAGATGGCAAAACTCTGCAGCCTGAGATCATAAAATGAAAATTTAAGTGTTTGAAGCAGTCGTCAGATTAAATTGCAATCTGTCGGCTGTTATTTTTACCTTCCGCAGTAAGGGATTCATACAAACGATGGCTGATGGAAAGCACGGTACGTCCGTTCCCTGCACGGTTTAAAGCGGAAAGAACCGTTTGTTCTGTATCTGCGTCAAGATTTGCCGTGATCTCATCTAATAAAAGGATACGAGGGTTGGTTACAACAGCCCTGGCAATGGAGAGCAGCTGCCATTGTCCCTGGGAGAAAAGACCTGATTTGCAGGGAGTGTTGTAGCCTTCCGGAAAACTGCGTATAACTTCATCCAGCCCTGTAAGACCTGCGGCAGTCTGTACCTGTTCCGGTGTGATATCAGGGTCAAACAAGGTAATCTGATCCAGGATAGTTCCGGGAACCATGGAAAAATTCTGTTCGACACAGCTGATGATCTTTCGTCTCTGGTTTTCAGAGAGCATATCGGCAGGCTGTCCGTTAATAAGAACTTTTCCTTTCTGAGGTGTATAAAGTCCTAAAAGCAGTTTAAAAATAGTACTCTTTCCGGCACCGGTACGTCCGGTCAAAGTAACCTGTTCCCCTTCTTTTACAGAAAAACTGAGGGACTGTAAAATATCCGTGTCATTTTCCTCATAACGGAAGGTTACATTCTGAAGTTCTACCGGGTATGCAGCCGGATCCGGTTTTAAAGTTTCGTTTTCTGTAGATTTGGTACGTTCCGGAAGCTGCAAAAATTCATTGATCCTGTGCACTCCGGCAGCAGCAGATTGAATGGTCTGTATTTCCATACCAATACTTTCAAGAGGTGTAAATACCTGGGTGATATAGGAAATAACAGCGGCAGCAGTACCGGCAGACATTCCGAAAAACATCTGGACTTCCCCATTTCCAAAAGCAGATAAGATCATGACAATGGCTATGGTAAGAGCATTGGAAATGAGGATGATAGGGGAATAAATAGCGTCATAAAAATTTGTTTTATCCACTGCTTTATAGCTTTCTTCCAGAAACTCACTGTATTTTTCTTCCATGTACATTTCTTTGTGAAGATTGTGGATCGTGCGGATACAGCGCAGGGTTTCCGGTACATGACCAGAGGCTTTGGCAATGGCGGCGCGGTTACTTAACTGTGATGCCAGCATACGCTTTTGTACATGGCGTGTGTAGAAAAATACAGCGGGAAGTACAAACAATAGCAGGATGGACAGACCGCGGTTTTTGGTAAAAATCACGAAGAAGATACCGCAAAGCTGGCAGGCGTCTGCAAACATACTGATGATACCGGAAGTGAAAAGTTCTTCTACTGTATCTACATCACCTACAAACCGGGAAGCAATGGATCCGGAATCGTGGGACACAAAAGAGTCTGCAGTCAGAAGGCTGATCTTCTGGCACAAAACAGTGCGCAGTTCATGAGTAATGCGCTGTCCGAAGATCGTCAAAAAGCTTTCACGCAAAGAGGTGGCAGCATTTGTTAATAAAAGCAGTCCAAAATAGGACAGAGCCAGAGAAAAAGGAAAGGCCTGTTCGGCTGTAAGATAGTCAATGGCTTTTGCCAGTACCAATGGTGGGAGAAGGGCAAAGACCGCAGATCCCAGCACAGCGGCAAACAAAGTTATGCACATTCTCTTATTTTGTTTTACTGTGCGAAAAGTAACTTTAAGTACAGAATGTTCTGTTTTCATAGTCAGCAGATCTCTCTTTCAATGGTTGTTTCTGTTGGTTTTACAACGGAATGGTCGGTTTGAAGCTGATATAATTCTCTGTAAGCACTATTTCCTTCCAACAGTTTTTCATGGGAAGAAAATTCTGCATTTCCATTATCCATCCAGATTACACCGTTTGTTTTTGAGAACAGATACAGGCGGTGGGAGATGAGAAAGATAATGCTGTCCGGTACCATTTGGCGTAAGTACTCAAATACTTCTGCTTCTGTTGTCTTGTCCAAGGCGGAAAATGGATCATCTAAGATCAGGATCGGACGGGGATGAGCCAGTGTGCGGGCCAGAGCCATTCGCTTTTGCTGTCCGCCGGAAAGACGAAGGCCCGTTTCACCGATTACAGTATCTTCTTCCTGAGGCATATGACGTACCTCATCTTCCAGGCATACAGCCTTTAGATATTTCCACAGATTCTTTTGATCCCCAAGCAAAACATTATTTTTAATAGTATCACTTAACAGATCCGGTTCATGTCCCAGGTATCCCACCAGAGAATTGCGTATATCGGGTGAAAGGGAAGAAAATTCCTTGCCATTAAAGGTGAGGGAGCCGCTGTAAGGATGCTCACAGAGGAAAATCCGTCCAAGGGTAGATTTTCCGCAGGCAACCGGTCCGGTAATACCAATGATCTGACCGGGAGAAACATGGAATGTCAGGTCTTTGAAAAGAGGAGTACTGTTTTCATAGGAAAATCCAAGAGAACTTGCGTTTACCTGTCCAAGGCTGGAAGCCGGCAGAGGTTTGTCTTCTTTTCCTGCTTTCATAAAAGGAAGGATACGTTTCCAGGAAACCTGGGCTTTCTGGATGGCGTTAAAAAGCTTGGCTGCGTGGGAAGATTTTACAGACAGCCTGGAAAAACAGGAAAGGAAAGCACTGAAAGCGGCAATATCCCAGGAAGTCCAGCCGGTTCCCATTACATTTTTACTTCCGAAATAGAAAATGAGAAGGACGCCGGTCATGGAAATAAGCTTATAAATAGGTGGCAGGGCCGCTACCGGCAGGTCCGCACGCACGGAAGCCTTTTCGTAATCAGCCAGATGAGATTCATAATCTTTATTTCTCTGGATCTCACAGCCGTAAATACGGTAGGTAATAGCGTTTTGGATGCGGTCTAAGGTTGCGGCATTTAAACGTCCGGCGCTTTCTTTGCAGGCAGCACCTGTTTTCAGAACAACGATTTTCATCCTTTCTGCGATCACATAGGAAACAGGCGGGAAGATAAGGCACAAAAGAGCCAGTTTCCAGTCATAGGCGAAAAGCATGAAAACATAGGAAAATAATGCTACGCCTGTATCGAAGATTTCTGTTGTAAATTTACGTATTCCTTCGGAACATGCGTCTACGTCGGATAGAGCTTTTGTCATGGCATTTCCGGTATTGATATTTTTCAGATCACAGGTATCCGTATGGACCAGGTTGTTATAATAGGTCTGTTTCATACTGCGGTTGATGTTGTTGGCGAAGCGGCGCACATACAGACGTTTGATAAAACGGGAGATCTGGACCGTAAAAATAGCAATAAAATAAGCAGATGCCAGTTTCAGCATATTTGAAAAATGGCTTTGGCCTTTCTGGATAAAAAACAGGCACTGTATCATCTGTCCTTCAAACCAGGGACGGGCCATAAGACCCAGATTGTAAATAAGACCAGACAGTGTGATGACAGCTAAAATTTCCTTTTGCATGGAAAAATAACTGGCGACACGGTCAGGATGTTTGCAGACGGGGGGTACAGATGAGTTACTCATTTGAAAGTACTCCTTCCTATAATGTCAAGCTCAAAATCATTGATTTTTCAGGCTTTCTGTGTTTTTTCGAGTTCCATTTGGAGACAGTTCTTCGTTTGGCATCCGAGAAAATTGATCCGCTGTCCATTTAGCCACATGGACAAAATTGGCTCTTCGTTCTTCCTTTGACTTCCTGTAAAGAATATCTAAGATTCTGCAAAATTCCTCCCGGTCCTTCTTTGAAAGTTCGCAGGTAAGCCAGTCATAAAAAGCTGCCTCAATACTTGCCTTGGAATTTTTAAGTTCTTCCGCTTTTTTCGTAGCAAATAGCAGCTGGCTGCGCTTATCATCAGGATTGGGTTTTCGCACCAAGTAGCCTTTGTTTTCCAGGCTTGCAGCCCGGCGGGCAGCAGCACCTTTGTCGATCTTTAAAGTTTCCCGGACTTCTGCCTGGGTAATACCTGGTTTGTGGCGGATTAGATGGATAAAGTCAAATTCAGCTGTGCCAATACCATCGGTTTTCATAGTCTGGACAGTGAATTTAGCTGCTTCCCTGGCTATTTTTGTTATTTTTCTTTCAGTATCATCCATATTTCCATGGTCCTTTCATTGAAATAAGATGTATGTACATCTATATAGTTGATAGTACATCCTGTTTCTTATTCTGTCAATGTTAAAACAGTAACATTTACCATGGATCTGCATGACATAAAAAAATAAAAAGATATTGACGTTTTTCGTAAATATGTGTACAATAATACGTACATTATTAATAACCTGTTATAAAAATAAAGGCTGGTTTCGATTGACTGAGAGCAAGAGCCACAAGACCTGTATTTTTATAAGATCCACATAAGTGGCAGCAGCGTATGTTTATACGATACTGCAGGTGTTTTACTTTCCGTGAAAAGTAAGAGCTTCTGACAGAATCCATTGATCATCCGTCCCTTATAGTACAAGGGACGTTTTTTTTATTTCATAGGAAATTGCGTCCTATGAAATAAAAAACGCTCCGCGAGGATGCGCACTGCGGCGCAATGGCAGATGGTTGCAAAAGCAACCGCGTCTCGGCGCGAGAATCCGGCAAGCCGGATTCTTTTTAATGTTTTCTGATGCATCATGCAACGGAAATATCACCTGATCTCACACAGGCAAAAGTATTACATATTTAGGAGGAGAGCAGTATGAAAGGGTACAAAAAATTTATGGACCTTGTAGCTTTAGTTGAAAAAGCAGTTCTGGCAGCTACCATGATCCTGATCCTTGTACTGACAGTAGGAAACGTGTTTTCACGTAAAGTGATCCACCAGTCATGGTCATTTACAGAAGAACTGGTGGTTGCAATTTTTGTTCTGATCACTCTTTTAGGTGCGGCATTGTCTGCAAGAGAGGGGGGACTGGTAGGTTTAAATCTGGTAACAGAACGCCTGCCAAAGTCATGTAAAAAGCCAGTGATCATTCTGATCACACTTTTTTCCGTGGCTTTTATGGGAATCTTATTCTATTACGGTATGGACAAGGTGTTAGCACAGCTTGCCAATCAGAAACGAACTTTTGTATTAAACTGGCCGGAATGGATCTTCTGGTCGTTTGTCCCCATCGGTTCCGTGTGCATGATTCTTCATTTTATTGAGTATTGTGTAGATGAATGTGTAAAAGAAAATAATGATATGAAAAAGGAGGATAAATAAATGGTAAGCGCAGTTCTTTTTATCACCTTTTTTGTTTTACTGGTTTTAAATGTTCCCATCTCTATCTGTCTGGGACTTTCGTCTGCAGCAGCAATCCTGTATTCCGGAACATCCTTAACCATCGTGGCAACCAACATTTATTCCGGTATCAGCAAATTTTTGCTTCTTGCTATCCCGTTTTTCGTATTGTCCGGAAATATTATGGCAAAGGCCGGTATTTCTACCAGACTGATCCGCTTCGTTGATACCTGTGTAGGACATCGCAAAGGCGGTATTGCAAATGTATGTATTATTGTTGCCTGCTTCTTCGGTGCTATTTCCGGTTCCGGCCCTGCAACTGTAGCAGCCTTAGGTGCAGTCCTGATCCCGGCTATGGTAGAAAGAGGAGGCTTCTCAGCACCGTTTTCCACTGCATTAATGGCAACTGCCAGTTCCATTGCCATTGTCATTCCACCAAGTATTGCCTTCGTTGTGTACGCTTCTATTACCGGCGTTTCTATTGGTGATATGTTTATGGCAGGTATTATTCCCGGTATCCTTATGGGAATTGCACTGGTCATAGTGGTAATGCTGGAAGTACGTAAAAATCATGTAGTTCCTTCTAATGTACAGAGGGCATCCGCAAAAGAACGCCTGGATGCATTTAAAGATGCATTCTGGGGATTTTTAATGCCGGTTATCATCCTTGGAGGCATTTACGGTGGTATATTCACCCCTACTGAGGCAGCAGCAGTTTCCGTTGTATATGGTCTTTTTGTAGGTATGGTAATTTATAAAGAAGTAAAATTAAAGGATCTTTGGGATATCCTTATCGATTCTGCAAAGACTACCGGCGGCATCATGCTCATCGTAGCATGTGCATCTCTGTTCTCCTTTGTATGTACTCGTTTCGGTATTTCTACTGCAGCTTCCCAGCTGCTGGCAAAAGTAGCAGGCAATCAGTTTACATTCCTGCTGATCTGTAATGTGATCTTCCTGATCGCAGGCTGCTTTATTGATGCGAACTCCGCCATGTACATTTTCATCCCGATCATGCTTCCTGTATGCAAGCAGTTAGGCTACAATGTGATCGCTTTTGGTGTTATGGCAACCGTCAACCTGGCAATTGGTCAGGTAACACCGCCTGTTGGTGTCAATTTGTTTGTTGCAATTGGAATAAAACTGAAAAATGGTTTACAGGTAACGTTACAGCAGATTTCCCGTGCCGTTGTATCTATGGTAGTAGCATGTATTGCGGTACTTTTACTGATCACCTACATACCGGAAATTTCTACTTTCCTTCCGGCAGCTTTAGGAAGTGCTGCAGCAGTTGAAAATGGAACTGCCACAGGCGGTGACAGCGGTACAACAGCAACAGATAATGAAGATTTTAACACGATTGAAGATTATAGTGATCTGAACTGGCCGGAAATGACCTGGAACTTCACCTGTTCTACCACAGAAACCAGTACCTGGGCACAGGCCGGACGTAAGTTTGGAGAATTAATGGAACAGGCTACCGGCGGTAAGATCAAAGTAGAAGTCTATGCAGCAGATCAGCTGACCGGCGGCAATCAGTCCGAAGGTATCCAGGCGCTGATGAACGGTGATCCGGTACAGATTTCCATGCACAGCAACTTGATCTATTCTGCCTTTGACCCACGTTTTAACGTAGTTTCTCTGCCGTATCTGTTTGATTCCGTAGAAGCAGCGGATGCTGTTTTAGACGGACCGGCTGGAGAAGAACTGATAAAGATCCTGGAAAGTTACGACCTTCACTGTATGGGAATGGCAGAGAATGGTTTCCGTCAGCTGACCAACAGTGTTCGCCCGGTACATTCTGTAGAAGACATGAAGAACTTGAAACTTCGTGTAGCAGGTTCCAATCTTTTGATGAAGTGTTATGAGCTTTGGGGAGCAGACGCCACTAATATGAACTGGTCCGAGACATACACAGCTCTCCAGCAAAAGACCGTAGACGGACAGGAAAACCCTCTTCCTGCAATCGATGCAGCCAGCGTACAGGAAGTACAAAAGTACGTATCTCTCTGGAATGCAAATTATGACTGTCTGTTCTTCTGTATCAACCAGGGCATTTATGAAAGCCTGACTCCAGAACAGCAGAAGGTAGTTGACGAAGCAGGACGCAAGGCAGTTGCTTATGAGCGTGAAATTAACCGTGCCGGTGATGAGGAAATTTTAGACCGCTGGCAGACAAAGAATGGTGTAGAAGTTGTTAAATATGAAGATTTGGATGTGGAATCCTTTAAAAATGCAACAGAGCCGGTAACCGAATGGTTTATTAACGAATTAAAGAACCAGGGTTATGAGGATGCAGAAGATCTGGTTCATATTTTCACGGATAATGCAGCCAAAGCAGCAGGAACAGAAAGCAGCGCAAGCACAGCCGTTTATCAGGTAGAAGACCATAGCGATTTAAACTGGCAGGAAATGACCTGGAATTTCACCTGTTCTACTACAGAAACCAGTACCTGGGCGCAGGCCGGACGCAAATTCGGTGAGTTGATGGATCAGGCAACAGGTGGAAAAATAAAAGTAGAAGTCTATGCAGCAGACCAGCTGACCGGCGGAAACCAGTCTGAAGGTATCCAGGCACTGATGAATGGTGACCCGGTACAGATCTCCATGCACAGTAATCTGATCTATTCTGCCTTTGACCCGCGTTTTAACGTAGTATCACTGCCTTATCTGTTTGATTCTGTAGAAGATGCAGACGCAAAACTGGATGGAGAAGCAGGCCGGAAAATGGATGAGATCTTATCTTCTTATGGGTTACATTGTATGGGAATGGCGGAAAATGGTTTCCGCCAGCTGACTAACAGTGTTCGTCCGGTACGTTCTGTAGAAGACTTGAAAAATCTGAAACTTCGTGTGGCAGGTTCTAATCTTCTGATGAAGTGTTATGAGCTTTGGGGCGCAGATGCCACCAATATGAACTGGTCTGAGACTTACACAGCTCTTCAGCAGAGAACTGTAGACGGACAGGAAAACCCATTGCCGGCCATTGACGCAGCCAGCGTACAGGAAGTGCAGAAGTATGTTTCTCTCTGGAATGCAAACTATGACTGCTTGTTCTTCTGCATCAATCAGGATATTTACGATAGTTTAACTCCTGAGCAGCAGGCAGTAGTAGATGAGTGCGGAAAATTAGCTGTTCAGTATGAACGCGAGATCAACCGCGCCGGAGATGACGAAATCTTATCCAGATGGCAGTCAAAGAACGGTGTAGAAGTGATTGATAATGCTGACCTTGACATCGACTCTTTTAAGGCAATCGTAGAACCGGTAACAGAATGGTATA
>CAVFER010000006.1:0-60885 GCA_963621525.1 bacterium
TCAAGACTCTGCGCAGACAGGGATATGGGTATCCAGATGATGAATATTTCTTCCTTAAGCTATTTGACATGAGCCGACGGAGCTATGAAAGAAATCCTAAATCCCACAAAATTTGTGATTGAGCCAAAAAGAATCGAGCGGAGGTCGTTAAAATGAGTATTTATGAATATGACGCGGAAAAAGTACAAAGGCAGTTCAGGGAAGAATGGGAAATGATCGGAAAAGAAAAAGGTCTTGAGCTGGCTAAAACGGTATTTCACATGCACTATGCCGGAAAAAGCCGGGAAGAGATCGCTTTAAAAACTGGCTTAACTGAGAAAGAAATAGAAAACATATTAGAATAAAATGCTTGAAGCATATGCCCTTCTGCCTTATAATAACAGGGAAAGACCCGGAAGGTTACATGATTTCTGGGCTATTTTTTTGAAATGAGGATAAGACAGAATGGAAATAAAAGCACAGATCACCAAAAAACTGCAGAAATACAAAGCGGATGAGATCAAGACTCTGTATCAACTGATGCTCAGAGTATTGTCCGGCAATGATGATTTTCGTATGGTACAAAATGCAGATACCGATGATCTGCGCCCTGTGATCGAAGGAGAAACAGGGGAAAAGATGGACTTTGCAATGGAGTCCATTATTTCAGGAGAGTCCCTGAAACTGTGGCAGGACATCCAGGCAGAGGAAGCAGAAAAGGTAAAATTAAAGAAGGCAGACAGAATTGAGAGAATTGCTTCTGTTATGAGCGATGATACTTTATTTGAAGGTTTCTGCCTGGCTTTTTATGGAAAAGATGAGATGTTGGCAGTTCTCTGTGATGAGTATGGCTGTCTGGAAGCTTATAAAGCTTTAGTACAGGATACTGTATACAGAAAGAGAAGAGCCTATATGCGTATGCTTTCTGACTACGTTTTGGCAGCGTCCCACCTGTATGGTGTAGTGGCTCTTCATGACTTTGAGCTTCTGCTGCGTCATTACGAGAAGAATCTGGATGATTTTGAGGGCTATGCAAGGGAAGAAGGAAGTTATAAAAATACCATTCTTTTCCAGCCACGCTATTTAGGTCTTTGTACTTTACAGCAGCTGATCGGAAATACAGTTCCAGAGGTACTGACTACTATGGACGGTCTGTTTGTACATCCTTCTTTTACAGAAGATTTCCAGAACGAACAGAAGGAAATGGTAAAGGCATTTGCCCAAAATGGTGGACAGAATGTGGGAGAAAAGGATTTCGACCAGTTTTTTGCAGCTGCAGGAGAGAAAACTTCCTACAGAAAGCTGCTGCGTGACACTATGGACAAGCCAATGTATCTGCCAACCAAAGAAGAATTTTTAAAATATGTAAACGAAGATTACCATGTGATCTCCCCGGCAGAAAAGAACTTACGTAACTACCTGAAGGGAAAATATGGAAAAGAATTAGAAGCAGCAGCACAGGCAGCAGGAACTACCCCTGAGGTATATTTAGAAGCCTTTGTCGCAAAGCTGCGTGATTTAGGCACAGATGTAGGAAAAGGCGGAGCAGAGCCAGATCCTCAGGCGCAGATCCAGTTTGTTTTAACCACATTAAGACAGATGGGCGCTGCGTTTGAGAATATTGAAGACGCAAAAGAACCTCTGCGCTATGCAATGGAACTGTCCAATGCAGAGCATTTATGGTGCAACCGTGGATTCAGCGCAGATGGACTGGCAGTGCGTATGGCTGCAGAAAAGAAAAATACAGACATTGCAGCCGGTCTTTTAAATCAGGGCAAGGCAAATGGACAGGTAGTCCGTAAGACTACAAAGATCTATCCAAATGATCCATGCCCATGCGGAAGCGGCAAAAAGTATAAGAAGTGCTGCGGAAAGAATCAGGCATAAAATATGAATCAATACGAGATCTTGAAGCATTATTTTGGATATGATACCTTCAGAGATGGACAGGAAAAACTGATCGGTGCTATCTTAGAAGGAAGAGATGTCCTTGGCATTATGCCAACGGGGGCAGGAAAGTCCCTTTGCTATCAGATACCGGCACTTATGATGGGCGGGATCACACTTGTGATTTCGCCTCTTATATCCTTAATGAAAGATCAGGTAAGCAATTTAAACCAGACAGGTATCCTGGCGGCTTATTTAAACAGTTCCCTTACACCTGGCCAGTACCGCAAAGTACTGGAATTAGCCAGAATGGGAAGATATCCTATTATATATGTAGCGCCGGAGCGCCTGGTAACAGAAGATTTTCTGCGGTTTGCCTTAGACCCACAGGTAAACATCTCCATGGTGGCAGTAGATGAGGCACACTGTGTTTCCCAGTGGGGACAGGACTTTCGGCCAAGTTATTTAAAGATCGTAGACTTTATCAAACGTCTTCCAAAACGCCCTGTAGTCAGTGCTTTTACAGCTACTGCAACTGCAGAGGTAAGAGACGATATCATAGACATCCTTATGCTTCAGGAACCGGAAGTTTTAACTACCGGTTTTGACCGGACCAACCTGTATTTTGGAGTACAGACTCCCAAAGACAGATATCAGGCATTGGTGGAACTGTTAGAGCAGCATAAGTCGGAAAGTGGCATTGTGTACTGTCTCACCCGCAAGATCGTAGAAGAAGTATGTGAAAAGCTGATCAAAGAAGGCTTTTCCGTTACCCGCTATCATGCAGGTTTAATTGACGCAGAGCGTAAGCACAATCAGGAAGAATTTATCTATGATAATGTGCGGATCATGGTTGCCACCAATGCCTTTGGAATGGGCATTGATAAATCCAATGTGCGCTTTGTCATCCATTATAATATGCCGAAAAATATGGAATCCTATTACCAGGAAGCAGGAAGAGCAGGCCGTGACGGGGAACCGGCGCAGTGCATCCTTCTTTATGGAGGACAGGATGTAATTACCAATCAGTTTTTCATTGACCATAACCAGGATAATGAGGCTTTGGATCCTATGACAAGGCAGCTGGTCATGGAACGTGACAGAGAACGTCTCAGGAAAATGACCTTTTACTGTTTTACCCATGAGTGTCTGCGGGATTATATCCTTCGCTATTTTGGAGAATACGGCAGTAATTACTGCGGAAATTGTTCTAATTGTCTCACACAGTTTGAAAATACTGATATAACGGAAATGGCAAAAGCACTGCTTTCCTGTATTGAAGCAAGCAGACAAAGATATGGTGCAACGGTGATCATTGATACAGTCCATGGGGCAAATACAGCCAAGATCCGTGGTTATGGGATGAATGAAAATCCAGAGTATGGTTCACTGGCAAAAGTGCCGGTATACCGTCTGCGCCAGATCTTAAACCAGCTGCAGTTAGAGGGCTATCTTACAGCTACCAATGATGAGTATGCTATTTTGCGTCTGACACCAAAGGCTGCATCTGTATTAAATAATGAAGAAACAGTGTGGATGAAGCTGGCAAAAGAGCAGACAAAGAGTGAGCAGGAAACACAGAAGAAGAGCCGTAAGAAAAAGAACGCTGTGGCCGGAGCCGGAGATTTTACAGAGGCAGAGGAAACCTTATTTGAAACATTGCGAAAGCTTCGGGCCCAGATCGCAAAGGAAGAAAAAGTTCCACCGTATATTGTATTTTCTGATAAGACACTGGCCCATATGTGCATTATAAAGCCTGCAAATAAGGAAGAAATGCTTTCTGTGTCCGGTGTGGGAGAGTTTAAATATGAGAAATATGGAGAACGTTTTCTTGCAGCCATAAGAGAGCAGGCATAAAACTGTAATATAAAACGGACATGTCACCTGGCGGTGACGTCATCGTAGATGAAAGTCAAAAGGAGAAAAATATGGAAGAGAACAGGATAAACAGTGCCGGTGAAACAGCGGGTACATCAGAAACTCCAGAAACGCCTCATAAGCGCCGTGTGCGCTACAAAGGCACTCATCCAAGGTCCTATAAAGAGAAATACAAAGAACTGCAGCCGGAAAAATACGGGGATACTATTGCAAAGGTCATCAGCAAGGGAAGTACACCTGCAGGTATGCATATCTCCATTATGGTAAAGGAAATTTTGGATTTCCTGAATATCCAGCCTGGACAGACCGGACTGGATGCCACTTTGGGATATGGCGGTCATACCAGTCATATGTTAGCCTGCTTAAAGGGCGAAGGCCATATGTATGCTCTGGATGTGGATACCATTGAAATGGAAAAGACCAGAAAACGTCTGGCTGATAAAGGCTTCGGACCGGATATTTTAACTATTAAACATTTAAACTTTGCCAATATTGACCAGGTAGCAGAGGAAGCAGGCGGCTTTGACTTTGTTCTGGCTGACCTGGGAGTTTCTTCCATGCAGATCGACAACCCGGACAGAGGCTTTTCCTTTAAAAATGAAGGACCTCTGGATCTGAGACTGGACCCGTCTAAAGGAGAGACGGCAGCACAGCGGTTAAAAGAACTGAATTTTGAAGAATTAAAGGGAATGCTGATCGAAAACTCAGATGAGCCATATGCAGAGCAGATCGCAAGAAAAGTGATGAATGAGAAAAAGCATGGCAGACCTATCGAGACAACCACCCGGTTAAAAGAAGTGATCGAAGAGGCTCTTTCTTTCCTTCCGGAAGCAGAGAAAAAAGAGGCAGTAAAGAAGTCCTGCCAGCGTACCTTCCAGGCGCTGCGTATTGATATCAACAGTGAATTTGAGGTATTGTATGCATTTTTGGATAAACTTCCAGGCGCATTAAAACCAGGGGGAAGAGCTGCCATCCTTACCTTCCATTCCGGGGAAGACCGTCTGGTAAAGAAAGCTTTTAAAGAAGGCTTAAAAGCGGGGATCTACAGCGAGATCAACCAGGATGTGATCCGCCCGTCTGCAGAAGAATGCGCGAAAAATGGAAGAGCGAAGTCCACAAAGCTTCGCTGGGCCGTAAAGGCGCAGGCTTAAACGCAAAATTAAAAACGTGTTATATGTAAAAACCGGCAGCTTTTTATCATTCCCAGAAGATATTCTTATGTGATGGAGTGTAATGCAACAAGGAATTCATTTGAATGGATATTGGATCTGAAACAGGGAATGAAATAAGCTGCCGGTTCATCCGTTCATATAGATAATGCAGAAGAAGGCAGTTTTATTGCAAAAATAAGCTGCCTTTTATTGCCAGTGCATTTAAACTGTGCTAAGATATGAGTTGTTTTGGTTGCGTTCCAGCAACGTGTTTTATACGAAAGAGAGGAAATGATCGTGACAGCATATCTGATCGTCTGCCCGTTGGTATTTCTGGCAGGTCTTGTAGATTCCATTGCCGGAGGCGGGGGACTTATTTCTCTTCCGGGATATCTGATCGCAGGGGTTCCGGCCCACATGGCATTAGGAACCAATAAAATGAGTTCTACCATAGGAACGTCTATTTCTGCGGTGAGACTTTTAAAACATGGTTACTTAAAAGGTAAAATGGCAATGGCCGTTGCAGCGGCAGTCTGCGCCATGACAGGTTCTGTTCTGGGAGCAAGGATGTCTTTGCTGGTTTCCGATTCAGTGATCCGGCATATGATGATCATTGTTTTACCTATTGTAGCTTATCACGTATTAAAAAACAAAAACCTGGGGGAAGATGAGAAAACAGGAACAGCTTCCTATAAGAAAATGTTTCTGATCTCTGTGATTGCAGCTTTCTTTATCGGCTGTTATGATGGCTTTTACGGACCAGGTACAGGAACATTTCTGCTGCTTGTATTTGCAGGAGCGGCAAAAATGGATACCCGCAGTGCATCTGCACAGACTAAGGTCATCAATCTTTCGTCTAATATAGCAGCACTGGTAACATTTATTATAGCAGGAAATGTTTATTATCCTCTGGGACTGGCAGCAGCGGCCTGTTCTGTAGCAGGCAATTACCTGGGTTCAGGGCTGGTAGTCCATGACGGCCAGAAAATCGTCCGTCCGGTTGTTCTGGTAGTACTGGGGATCTTATTTATAAAAATTCTGACGGGAAATTAAAAGGAGAAATGCATTATGAAGTGGAAAAAATTCACTCTGACTACTACCACAGAAGCAGTAGATCTGGTAAGCAGTATGCTGGATGATGTGGGTATTGAGGGCATTGAAGTAGAAGATAATGTACCTCTTACAGAAAAAGAAACAAAAGGCATGTTTATTGATATCCTTCCAGAGCTTCCGCCGGATGAAGGTGTTGCAAAGGTAAGCTTTTATCTGGATGATGATGAACAGGTAGAGGAGATGCTGCGCCGTGTCAATGAAGGACTGGATGAGCTTGCTGCCTATACAGATCTGGGACAGCGTTCCATCGAAGCTTCTGAGACAGAAGATAAGGACTGGATCAACAACTGGAAGCAGTATTTTAAGCCGTTTACAGTGGACCATATCCTGATCAAGCCAACCTGGGAGACCATTCCGGAAGAGCACAAGGACAAGCTGTTAGTACAGATCGATCCGGGAACTGCTTTTGGTACCGGTATGCATGAGACTACCCAGCTTTGCATCCGCCAGCTGGAAAAATATGTCCACAGTGAAAGTGAGATCCTGGATGTAGGAACAGGAAGCGGTATTTTAGGTATCACAGCCTTAAAACTGGGTGCAAAGGAAGTCTGGGGAACAGATCTGGATGAAAATGCCATTACAGCAGTTGGTGAAAACCTGGCTTCTAATGATATAAGCAGTGACCGTTTCCAGGTACTTCAGGGAAATATCATTGATGATAAGGCTGTTCAGGACTGGGCCGGATATGAGAAATATGATATCGTAGTTGCCAATATTTTAGCAGATGTTATCATCATGCTGGTAAAAGAGATCCCGGTACATCTGAAAAAAGGCGGATATTTCATTACTTCCGGTATTATCAATCTGAAGGAAGAAGCTGTCCGGGCTGCATTTGCTACTAGTGAAGAACTGGAAGTTGTAGAGATCACTTATCAGGGAGAATGGCTCTCTGTTACTGCAAGAAAGAAATAGGAGCCTTACATGTATCATTTTTTTGTAGATCCTTCTGTGATTGGAGAAGGAAAGGTAAGGATCACAGGAGCGGATCTGAACCATATGAAAAATGTGCTCCGCATGAAAGCAGGAGAAGCAGTGCTTATCAGCGATGGCACAGGAAAAGATTATAATTGTCAGGTGGAAGGCTATACAGAGGGAGAAGGAATTTTACAGATCCTTTCTGAAAGTGAAGACAGCAGAGAGCTTCCTTCTGGGATCTGGCTCTTTCAGGGACTGCCAAAATCAGATAAAATGGAAGTGATCATCCAGAAAGCTGTGGAACTGGGAGCGGCAGGTGTGATTCCTGTTGCAACCAGAAATGCAGTGGTGAAGCTGGATGCAAAGAAGGCAGAGGCAAAGGTACGCCGCTGGCAGGCCATTGCGGAAAGTGCAGCCAAGCAGTCAAAGCGCAGCTATATCCCACAAGTGGAAATGGTGATGAGCTTAAAAGAGGCATTTTCCTATATAGAAGAGCAGAATTTTGATCTCTGCCTGATCCCTTATGAACTGGAAAAGGGAATGGACGGGATAAAGCAGGTATTAAACAGGCTGGCACCAGGACAGCAGATCGCAGTGTTTATCGGGCCGGAAGGCGGTTTTGACGAGGATGAGATCAAACTGGCCCTGGAGAAAAATGTGATCCCGGTCAGTCTTGGAAAGCGGATCCTGCGCACAGAAACAGCAGGACCTGCCATACTGGCTCTTCTGATGATGAAGCTGGAAGGAGCATTTTAATGGAAGCATATTTTGACAATTCAGCCACAACAAAGGCACTGGATTCTGTCCGGGATATTATGGTAAAAACACTGATGGAAGATTTTGGAAATCCTTCTGCCAAGCATACAAAAGGTATGGAAGCAGAGAAATACATCCGTCAGGCAGCAGCCGATATTGCAAAGACCTTAAAGGTAAAGGATAAGGAGATCCTGTTTACTTCCGGTGGTACAGAGTCTAATAATATGGCTCTGATTGGTACGGCACTGGCAAACCAGAGAGCAGGAAAACACATTATCAGTACCAGGATCGAGCATGCCTCTGTGTATCAGCCACTGGCATTTCTGGAATCCTTAGGTTTTGAGATGACCTATCTTCATGTGGACCACAACGGACATATTTCACTGGAAGAACTGGAGCAGTCTATCCGCCCAGATACCATTTTAGTGTCTGTTATGTATGTAAATAATGAGATCGGTGCTATTGAGCCAATTGATGAGATCGCCCGTCTGGTACATGGAAAAAATCCAAAGATCGTATTTCATGTAGATGCCATCCAGGCATATGGAAAACTGGTGATCCGTCCGAAAAAGCAGGGCATTGACCTTTTAAGCGTCAGCGGACATAAGATCCATGGTCCAAAAGGGGTTGGCTTCTTATATATAGATGAAAAGGTGAAGATCCGTCCTTTAATCTACGGTGGCGGCCAGCAGAAGGATATGCGTTCCGGAACAGAAAATGTTCCAGGCATTGCAGGCCTTGGTGTGGCAGCAAAAGAAATGTATACAGACCATAGTGCCAAAATGGAGTATCTTACCGGCTTAAAGGATTATCTGATCGATAAGGCTTCAGAATTGGAGGGCGTTACAGTGAACAGCTTAAAGGGTGCAGAAGGCGCTCCTCAGATCGTAAGCTTAAGCTTTGAGGGAGTGAGAAGCGAAGTGCTTCTTCATGCCCTGGAAGAAAAAGGAATCTATGTTTCTTCCGGTTCTGCCTGCTCCTCCAATCATCCGGCTATCAGCGGTACCTTAAAGGCAATTGGAGTGAAGAAGGAATTACTGGATTCTACCTTGCGGTTCAGTTTTGGAATGTTTAATAAAAAAGAAGAGATCGACTATGCAGTGGATGTTTTAAAGGAGCTTCTGCCAGTGCTTAGAAGATTTACTATAAAATAATGAGCACAAAGGAAAAACAAACAAAAGAAAGGAAGTATTATGCAGTACCAGTCATTTTTGATCAAGTATGCAGAGATCGGCACAAAGGGCAAAAACAGATACATGTTTGAAGATGCCCTGATCCGTCAGATCCGTTATGCCTTAAGCTACGTAGACGGTGAGTTTGATGTTACAAAGGAATCCGGCCGTATTTATGTAAAGGCTTTAGGAGAGTATGATTATGATGATACCATTGAAGCGTTAAAGCGTGTATTTGGTATCGCTGATATCTGCCCAATGGTGCAGATCGATGATAAGGATTATGAGAACCTGAAAAAGCATGTTGTAGAATACATGGACCAGGTTTATCCGGACAAGAATATTACTTTTAAGGTAGATGCCAGAAGAGGAGACAAGCAGTATCCTGTAAGTTCTGAGCAGATCAACCGTGATATGGGTGAGGCCATCTTAGATGCTTTTCCTGAGATGAAAGTAGATGTACATCACCCAGATGTTCTTCTTCGTGTGGAGATCCGTCAGAAAGTAAACCTGTTCTCCCTGATGATCCCGGGACCAGGGGGTATGCCTATCGGTACCAATGGTCAGGCAATGCTGCTGCTTTCCGGCGGTATTGACAGCCCGGTTGCAGGTTATATGATCGCAAAGCGTGGAGTGAAGATCGATGCTGTTTATTTCCATGCGCCGCCATACACCAGTGAAAGAGCAAAACAGAAAGTAGTTGACCTGGCAAATCTGGTTGCCTGTTATTCTGGTCCTATTAATCTCCACGTAGTTAATTTTACAGATATCCAGCTTTATATCTACGAGCAGTGCCCACATGAGGAGCTGACCATTATCATGCGCCGTTATATGATGCGTATTGCACAGGCTATTGCTGAAAAGACAGGTTCTATCGCTCTGATCACAGGCGAGAGTATTGGACAGGTGGCTTCCCAGACGTTACAGTCATTAGCCTCTACCAATGAAGTGTGCACCATGCCTGTTTTCCGTCCGGTGATCGGATTTGACAAGCAGGAGATCGTGGATGTTTCTGAGAAGATCGGTACTTATGAAACTTCTATCCAGCCATATGAGGACTGCTGCACGATCTTCGTGGCAAAGCACCCGGTTACCAAGCCAAATCTGAAGGTAATCAGAAATTCTGAGCGTCATCTGGAAGAGAAGATCGATGAGATGGTGAAGACTGCACTGGATACAGTGGAAGTTATTAAATGTAACGGAGAAGTTTAAAAAAAGAGAGCCGCGCTCCTGCGGCTCTCCCTTCTAACTTCAACATTGAACTCAGTCGATGATGTATGGAGAAAGTGTAGAAAGAATGCTGTCTACGTCATTCTCTGCATGGATGTTTAAGTCGATCGGCTTGGAAAGATCCAGACTGAAAATACCCATAATGGATTTTGCATCGATGACATATCTGCCGGAAACCAGATCAAAATCAACATCGAACTTAGCTAAATCATTTACGAAAGATTTAACCTTATCAATGGAATTTAATGAAATTCTAACTGTTTTCATAGGAAGCCCCTCCTTGTGTTGTATGTAAATCTTTTTTGCAGATAAAACTGCTTACTTTTAATACTAAAGGTCAGAGATATAAAAGTCAATAGTGAGATTGTATGAAAATTGTTGAGGTTTTAGGTTATTGTTCATATGTGCGGTGAACGTACATAGATAACAAAAAATGGAAATATTTGAAAAAATCAGGAGGTCATATTATGCCGAAAGCAGCCCTTCACAATCTGGGGTGCAAAGTAAATGCTTATGAGACGGAAGCCATGGAGCAGCAGTTAAAGGAACGGGGCTATGAGATCGTTCCTTTTGATGAAAAGGCGGATGTTTATATTATAAATACATGTTCTGTTACCAATATTGCGGACCGCAAATCAAGACAGATGCTGCATCGGGCAAAGAAACTGAACCCGGATTCGGTAGTGGTGGCAGCAGGCTGTTATGTGCAGGTGGCATCAGAAGAATTAAAGAAGGATGCCAGTGTGGATATTGTAATCGGAAATAATAAGAAGGCAGAGCTGGCAGATATTCTGGATGAATATTTAGGCAATGTGCATGAAGAAGCAGAGGCTGAGGTGTTTGTCACTGACCTTTCTCATGGAAGTGATTATGAAGGCCTTCATCTGGAGCAGCCTTCTGACCATACAAGAGCTTTTATTAAGGTCCAGGACGGCTGCAACCAGTTCTGCAGCTACTGCATCATTCCTTTTGCCAGAGGAAGAGTTCGCAGCAGAAGCCGTGAAGATGTAGTAAAGGAGATCACCGGGCTGGTGGCTCAGGGATATAAAGAAGCTGTTCTTACAGGTATCCATTTAAGCTCCTATGGAATTGAGCATATGGAAGGAAATCCTGTAAGTCAGGGAGACTGGAATCACAGGGAATTGCTGGCTTTGATCCGGGAGGTACATGAGATCAAAGGACTGGAACGTATTCGCCTGGGATCACTGGAACCACGTATTATTACAGAAGAGTTTGCAAAAAAACTGGCAGAGCTTCCAAAGTTCTGTCCCCATTTTCATTTGTCATTGCAGAGTGGCTGTGACAGCGTTTTAAAACGGATGAACCGTCATTATACTACAGAAGACTATTTAAAACGGTGTGAGATCCTGCGTAAGTATTTTAAGCGACCTGCCATTACCACGGACGTGATTGTAGGATTTCCGGGAGAGACAAAAGAAGAGTTTGATATTACAGAAAAGTATCTGGAAAAAGTACATTTTTATGAGATGCATGTGTTTAAATATTCCAGAAGAGCCGGTACAAAGGCGGCTGCCATGCCGGATCAGATCCAGGAACAGGAAAAAGGTATCCGTTCTGATCGTCTTCTTGCGCTGGAACAAAAAATGTCTGAAGAGTTCAGAAAAGGATTTTTAGGTGAAAAGGTGTCTGTTCTCTTTGAGGAAATGGTCACAGTAGACGGAAAAGAATATCTGGTCGGACATACGCCGGAGTATGTAAAAGCCGCTCTTGCGAAAGGTGATTGTGAAAAACTGCATGTTGCTTCCGGTACTATTTTAGAGGCACAGGCAAAAGAAATTTTGACTTCAGATATACTTCTGTTAAAAAATACTATTGCCGAATAGAAAAATATAGAGTAGAATATATGAGAATACGTAAAGGACGTGATGATATGGGCAATATAAGAGAGACACAGTATTTTCAGGCTGTTCAGGACAAAAAGGTAGAAGTGAGCGATGTACTGGAGCAGGTGTATATTGCCTTGACCGAGAAAGGATATAACCCTGTAAATCAGATCGTAGGTTATATTATGTCTGGGGATCCTACTTATATTACCAGCCACAAGGGAGCCAGAAGCCTTATTATGAAGGTGGAGAGAGACGAGATTCTGGAAGAACTGATGGCGGTATATATTGATGCCCGTTTGAAGTAGGGCGGTCAGGAAAAAATAGGAGAGAAAGCAGGTCGCTTTCTGGTTGAACGTCCATTAAAGTCTCTGCAGAGAGATTTTTATGGGCGTTTTATTCTGGTGCATCGTTTACAAAATAACCAGTTATTTATGAAACGATGTACTAGGGACAAAAATTCGGAAATTCGATGCAAGATTGCTTGCAGGGGAATTTTTGTTCCAATATTTTTGTGTGCGGAGGAATTGAATATGAGGATCATGGGGCTTGATTACGGCTCAAAGACGGTAGGGGTAGCAGTGTGCGATCCTTTAGGGATTACTGCACAGGCAGTAGAGACCATTACCAGAAAGGACGAGAACAAGTTGCGTCAGACTCTTGCCAGGATCGAAGCACTGGCAAAGGAGTATGGGGTAGAAAAGTTCGTTCTTGGTTATCCTAAAAATATGAATAATACAGTGGGAGACCGCGCACAGAAGTCAGAAGAGCTGAAAGCAGCTTTGGAGCGCAGAACGGGACTTCCGGTTGAGTTATGGGATGAACGCCTTACAACCGTAGCAGCAGAGCGTGTCCTTATAGAAAGCGGTGTCCGTCGTGAGCACAGAAAAGAATCCGTAGACCAGATTGCAGCGGCAATGATTCTTCAGGGATATTTAGATCATCTGTCCATAATAAAGAAAGAGGATGGAGCAATCAATGAATAAGCCAATAAACGAAAAAGAAGACTGCATTACGATGCTGACAGATTCAGGAGAATCTGTAGATTTTTACGTATTAGAAGAAACAAGGATCCATGGAAAGGACTATCTTCTGGTGACAGATGCACCGGAAGGTGAAGATGGAGAATGTTATATTTTAAAAGATGTATCCGGTGAAAATGACAGGGAAGCTTTGTTTGAGTTAGTGGAAGATGATAAGGAACTGGACGGAGTTATGGGTATTTTTGAAGAGTTATTAAAGGATGCAGACGTGGAGTTAGAAAAATAAATAGGAGGAATCAGCTTGAGTTTAGAAGAGAACGTGAATGAAAATGTAAAACCTGAGATCGGCGCAGAAAATAAAGAAGAAAATGGTACTGGTGAGAATCGTGAAGAAGGTGCAAAACCGGCCAGAAGACCACAAAGCAGAAGACCGAGACGTGCTTCAAGAGCACCGAAATCTGTAAAGATAGAAGAAAAAGAAGGAACAGAAAGCGCAGAAGCCGCAGAGCCGAAGAACGAAGAAAGACGTAAACCTGCTCAGGCAAGAGGAAGACAGCAGGGAAACAGAAGATCCCTTCCGGCTGCAAAGGAAACAGGGGCGCGAAGAGCACCTGTGAGAAAGCCTTCCAGAAACAGCCAGAAAGAGACTAAGAGCAAGTTAAAGATCATACCATTAGGCGGATTAGAGCATATCGGTATGAATATTACTGCATTTGAGTATGAAGATTCTATTATCGTTGTAGACTGTGGTCTCGCATTCCCAGGAGATGATATGTTAGGAATCGATCTGGTGATTCCTGATGTGTCTTATTTAAAACAGAACATTGATAAGGTAAAGGGATTTGTGATCACTCATGGACATGAGGACCATATCGGCGCATTGCCATATATTTTACAGCAGGTAAATGTGCCTGTTTATGGTACAAAGCTGACCATCGCCCTGATTGAGCATAAATTAAAGGAGCACAACCTGTTAAAGAACACCAAGCGCAAGGTGATGAAACATGGGCAGTCTGTAAATTTAGGATGTTTCCGTGTTGAGTTTATTAAGACGAACCATAGCATTCAGGATGCTTCTGCACTGGCTATTTTCTCACCGGTTGGTATCGTTCTTCATACCGGTGACTTTAAAATCGATTATACCCCTGTTTTTGGTGACCCGATTGACTTACAGCGTTTTGCTGAGCTGGGTAAAAAGGGAGTTCTTGCAATGTTAGCAGAAAGTACCAATGCTACCAAACCCGGATTTACTATGTCTGAACGCAGCGTAGGAAAGACTTTTGACGCTATTTTTGCAGAGCATACAAGCCACCGTATCATTGTTGCGACCTTTGCTTCTAATGTGGACCGCGTACAGCAGGTTGTAAATACAGCTTATAAGTATGGCCGTAAGGTAGTGGTAGAAGGCCGCAGTATGGTAACCATTATCGATATTGCCAGCGAATTAGGATATATCAATATTCCGGAAGGTACTCTCATTGACATTGACCAGTTAAAGAATTATCCGCCGGAGTCTACCGTATTGATCACAACCGGAAGTCAGGGCGAATCTATGGCTGCTTTGTCTCGTATGGCAGCAAGCATCCACAAGAAGGTATCGATCGTGCCGGGGGATGTAGTTGTATTAAGCTCTACTCCGATCCCGGGAAATGAAAAGGCAGTGGCAAATGTAATCAATGAGCTTTCTGCAAAGGGAGCAAAGGTGATCTGCCAGGATACCCATGTTTCCGGGCATGCATGCCAGGAGGACTTAAAGCTGATATATTCTCTGGTACATCCTAAATTTGCCATTCCGATACATGGTGAGTTCCGCCACAGAATGGCGCAGAAGGAACTGGCTGAGTACATGGGAATTCCGAAGGAGAATGCATTACTGGTCAATTCCGGTGATGTGGTATCGCTGGATGAGGACAGCTGTCAGGTTACGGATCATGTAACCTGCGGCGGAATCCTGGTAGATGGACTGGGGGTTGGCGATGTAGGAAACATCGTATTAAGAGACAGACAGAACCTGGCTCAGAATGGTATTATTGTAGTTGTTCTCACATTAGAGAAGCACTCTAACCAGTTACTTTCCGGTCCGGATATCGTGTCTAGAGGGTTTGTATATGTAAGAGAATCGGAAGATCTGTTAGAGGAAGCCCGCAATGTGGTTTCTGATGCAGTAGCAGACTGCCTGGACCGCCATGTAAGCGACTGGGGCAAGATCAAAAATATTATCAAAGATAGTTTGAGTGATTTCTTGTGGAAACGTATGAAGAGAAATCCAATGATACTGCCTATTATCATGGAAGTGTAATGTGTAAGACCAGGGTTCAAAGGTCGAAAATTCGATGCAAGCTTGCTTGCAAGCGGATTTTTGATCTTGGGACCCGTAAAAACATGAGTAAGTAGCCATTTTTTAAAGAAAAATGAGCGGATTACGAATGTTTTTAGGATTGCGAGAGTGCAAAGCACGGAGCAATCCGTAGGTATTACATGTCCTCTCGGAGTCTTTCCTGCACCTGCCTTTGTGGCTGATTTTCTGCCAGTCGCACCCGAATTTCATCAACGTACGCACCGCGTACGCCTCAGAAATTTGGGCACAACTGACAAAAAATCTTCTCACAAAATCAGGCACAGAAAGATTCCGAGAGAACATTTACGAAAAAAGGAGGACAGGAAGCATGAGCAGCCGTACAAGAGAGATCAACAGAATAACCATGGCGATCATCCGTATTTCGGTAAAGCTGATGCTTCTCGCACTTTTGATCTTGCTTTTATATGAAGCAGTGATTCAGGGATATGCTTTTGGTCATGCTGTATTTTATGCAGAGGCAGTGGAAGCGGCACCGGGTCACAATATCACGGTAGTGGTAAAAGACGGGGAAGATGTGTCTAAAGCGGCAGATGAACTGGAAAAGAAGGGGCTGATCAAGAATATTTATTCCTTTTTGTTCCAGAGCCGCTTTTATGATTATGATAAGATCTATCCGGGAACCTATACTTTAAATACTTCCATGACTTCTAAGGAAATTCTTCAAAAGCTTAGTGAGAAGCCTGAAAATGCAGAAGATGAAAAATCCGGGGACAAGTCAGAAAACACAAAGACCACACAAAAGAGTACAGAACAGAGTTCTGGAAAATCAGAAAATACACAGAAAAAATCGCAGGAAGACCTTCAGGCCGAAGAAGTCAATGCAGCAGATCCTGCAAAAAGCACTCTTTCATCAGGAGAGGCAAGTGCAGATGCACGTTCCTATTCTGGTGAAGATGAGGAAGAAGGCGGCTGGATCGAAGATGTGACAGAGGGCGGACAAAATGATCGTAGATAACAGGATTACAGAATATCTTCATTCCCTGGAAACAAGCCGGGGAGAGCTTCTGGATGGAATTGAAAAGAGAGCCATTGAAGACGGGGTCCCCATTATACGCAGTGAGACAGCAGCTCTGCTTAGAAGTCTGACAGCTGCTTTACAGCCGGAAAACATTCTGGAGATCGGTACAGCTGTGGGCTATTCTGCTTTGCAGATGTGTCAGGTGATGCCTGCAAACTGTCATATCACTACCATTGAAAAGTATGAAAAACGTATCCCGGAAGCGAAAGAAAACTTTAGAAAAGCCGGGGAAGAAGACCGTATTACCTTTTTAGAAGGAGATGCGGATCTGTGGCTGAAAGAATTAAAAGGAAGACAGTTTGATCTGGTGTTTATGGACGCAGCCAAGGGACAGTATTTGAACTGGCTGCCTTTGCTGTTAGATCTGATGCCTGTGGGAGCTGTGCTTATTTCTGATAATGTGCTTCAGGACGGAGATGTAGTTCAGTCCCGTTTCGCAGTGCAGCGGAGAAAACGTACCATCCACAGCAGGATGCGAGAGTATTTGTATGAATTAAAACATATGGATGAATTGGAAACTGCGTTGATCCCCATAGGAGACGGAGTTACGATCAGTACCAGGATCAGATAGGAGAAGACAGATAAATGAGAAAGACAGAGTTATTGATACCGGCAGGCAGTCTGGATGTATTAAAAACAGCCGTTATTTACGGTGCAGATGCCGTATATATAGGAGGGGAGGCTTTTGGACTGAGAGCCAAAGCACATAACTTCTCATTAGAGGACATGAAAGAAGGAATTGCCTTTGCCCATGCGCATGATGTAAAGGTCTATGTAACAGCCAACATTCTGGCTCACAATCAGGACCTGCCAGGGGTGGAGGCTTATTTTAAAGAATTAAAAGATGTAGGTCCGGATGCACTGATCATTTCTGATCCCGGTGTATTTGAGATTGCAAAAAGAGTGCTCTCGGATACAGAACTTCATGTAAGCACTCAGGCAAATAATACCAATTACGGCACATATCTGTTTTGGAACCGCATGGGTGCAAAGCGCGTGGTTTCTGCCAGAGAGCTTTCTTTAGCTGAGATCAAAGAAATCCGTGCTCATATCCCGGATGATATGGAGATAGAAAGTTTTATCCACGGAGCTATGTGTATTTCCTATTCTGGAAGATGTCTGCTAAGCAATTTTTTTACAGGCCGTGACGCAAACCAGGGAGCCTGTACACATCCATGCCGTTGGAAATATTCGATTGTAGAAGAGACCAGACCGGGAGAATATATGCCTGTTTATGAAAATGAAAGAGGTACTTATATCTTTAACTCTAAGGATCTTTGCATGATCGAGCATATTCCTGAGCTGATCGACGCAGGAATTGACAGCTTTAAGATTGAAGGACGTATGAAAACGGCTTTATATGTAGCTACTGTGGCAAGAACTTACAGGAAAGCGATTGACGATTATCTGAAAGATCCGAAGCTTTACGAGGCAAATATGGAGTGGTATAAGGAAGAAATTGGAAAATGTACCTACCGCGAATTTACCACTGGTTTCTATTTTGGAAAACCTGGAAGTAATGCTCAGATCTACGATAGCAATACCTATGTAAAGAATTATACTTATTTAGGAACGGTAGAAGAGGCTGACGGAAAGGGACGATGTCGCATTGAGCAGAAAAATAAGTTTTCTGTTGGCGAGACAATTGAGATCATGAAGCCAGACGGCCAAAACCTGGAAGTAGTTGTAAAGAGCATCTGCGACGAAGAAGGAAATGAACAGGAAAGCGCTCCACATCCAAAGCAGATCCTGTGGATTGATTTAGGTGCAGATGTGGATAAGTATGATATTTTACGCAAAAAAGAGGATAACTGATCTGCTTATTTTACAAAAACAAGTTAAATGATGTTCTGACATAATAATAAAAGGAGGTGCTCATATGGCAGATATGATCCTGTTAGGATTAGCAGTCATCTGCACTGCATATTTTCTGCTCATTGTTTTTTATGCCGGAATGGGTACCTCTTTTGCCTTTATCTGGCTTTTCTTTGCAGCGTTATGTGTATTTCTTGTATATGGGAAATGGTATTACAAGAAAAATATGGACCGCATCCCCGCGTGGGTGCCGGTGAGCATCGTTACGACCTGTATTGCAGGGATGGTGATCATGGCTGCTCTTTGTGCTCTGGTATTTATGGGGGCAGCAGCCGGTGAAGAAGAGGATCTGGACTATGTGATCGTTTTAGGCGCCAGAGTGAAGGAACATACAGTGAGCAATTCTCTGAAAAAGAGGCTTGATAAGGCCATTGAATATGCGGAGAAAAATCCGGAGACTTATCTGGTGCTGTCAGGAGGAAAAGGTCTCGATGAACCTGTATCGGAAGCACAGGCTATGTATCAGTACCTAGTCTACAACGGAGTAAGGCCCGGTCAGCTTCTTTTAGAAGAACATTCCGTAAGCACGGTGGAAAATCTGGCCTACAGTAAGATCATCATTGAAAGTCACAGGGAAATGATCCGTCACGAACGCGAAGAAAGAAACCGACTGATATTTCCAAGAGAACCGAAAGGCGGCTATCTCATAGTTGCGGATAAGCCTCTGGAAGTAGGCGTACTTACCAGCAATTTCCATGTGTACAGAGCATGTATGATCGCAAAAAAATGGGGCTTTGGAAATGTCTATGGCATCAGTGCCAGATCAGACCCGGTGCTTTTTATCCATTTGTGCGTGCGTGAATGCGCATCCATAATAAAAGACAGGATAATGGGAAACATGTAAGGAGCGCAGAAAAAAACAAGCGCCACCAAGGGTGGCATTTGTTTTTTTCAAGCCCTTAACGAGCAAACCGTCTGCGTCAGCAGACAGTGGAGCGCGAAGCGCGTGTTTGCGAGTCTACGAACGATCGCACAACCAGCCTGCGTCAGCAGACAGTGGAGCGCGAAGCGCGTGTTTGCGAGTCTACGAACGACCGAACAACCAGCCTGCGAAGCAGGCAGTAAAGCACGAAGTGCGAGGTTGTGAGTGACCGAGACGCGACACCCCTCACGCAAGGAGTCCTTTAGCTTTACAGAAAAATGAACACAATAGGAGAGTAGTCAAATGAGCAGACAGCAGATGCTTGAAAAGGTAGAAAAACTTTTTGCCTACGAGGTAAAAGACAGCCGTTTTATCGAAGAAATGAATTCTGAAGGAATGGTGTTGGAACATAAAAAAAGCGGCGCCAGACTGTTCCTTATGAGCAACGAAGATGACAACAAAGTATTTTCAATCGGCTTTAGGACACCGCCTGCGGACAGTACCGGACTTCCTCATATCCTGGAGCACAGTGTACTGGAAGGTTCTGAAAAGTTTCCTGTAAAGGATCCGTTTGTAGAACTGGTAAAAGGTTCCTTGAATACCTTCTTAAACGCAATGACCTATCCGGACAAGACTGTATATCCGGTAGCAAGCTGCAATGATAAGGATTTCCAGAACCTGATGGACGTATATTTAGATGGTGTATTTCACCCGTCCATTTACAGGGAGCCAAAGATCTTCAAACAGGAAGGCTGGCACTATGAGCTGTCCGCAGAGGATGCCCCGCTTACTGTCAATGGCGTTGTATACAATGAAATGAAAGGTGCTTTTTCCTCACCGGAAAGCGTACTGGAGCGTTTTACTTCATCTGTACTTTTTCCAGATACCCCATACAGCTATGAATCCGGTGGTGATCCGGCGGTGATCCCAAACTTAAGCTATGAGCAGTTCATTCAGTTTCATAAAGACTATTATCATCCGGCAAACAGCTACATCTACATCTATGGTGACATGGACATGGAAGAGAAGCTTTTATGGCTGGATAAAGAATATTTATCTGCATATGACAAAAAAGACTTTACATTAGACTCTTCCATTGCATTACAGAAACCATTTACAGAACCGATTGAAAAAGAGACTACCTATTCTGTTACGGCAAATGAGGGAACAGAAGACAACACCTACTTATCTTTGAATACAGTAGTAGGAACGGATATTGATCCGGTCCTATATGTTGCATTCCAGATTCTTGACTATACCCTGATCAGTGCGCCGGGAGCCCCATTAAAGCAGGCTCTGATCGATGCGCATATTGGTCAGGATATTATGGGTGGCTATGAAAATGGTATTTTACAGCCTTATTTCTCTGTTGTTGCTAAAAATGCAAACAAAGAGCAAAAGGGCGAGTTTTTATCCGTTGTAAAAGGCACTTTGAGAAAGCTGGCTGACCAGGGAATTGACAAAAAGAGTCTGTTAGCTGGTTTAAATTATTACGAATTCCGTTACAGGGAAGCTGATTACGGTTCTGCTCCAAAGGGATTGATGTATGGTCTTTGGTCTATGGACAGCTGGCTGTATGACGCAGATCCAATGCTTCATTTGCAGTATCAGAAGACTTTTGACTATCTGAAAAAAGCAGCCCAGGAAGGCTATTTTGAGCAGCTGATCAAAGATTATCTGTTGGATAATCCTCATGAGGCAGTTGTGATCGTAAGCCCGGAGATTGACCTGACTGCAAGAGAAGATGGAGAACTGGCAGAGCGTCTGGCAAGGTATAAAGCTTCCTTAAGCAGTGAGCAGGTAAAAGCTCTGGTAAAAGAGACTGCCCAGCTGAAAGCATATCAGGAAGAACCTTCTACAAAAGAGGATCTGGAGAAGATCCCAATGCTTGGAAGAGAAGATATCAAACGCCAGTCAGAACCATTTTCCTATGAAGTAAAAGAAGAAAATGGAACCACTGTTGTACACAGTCCTATGTTTACTTCAGGCATTGCCTATATCAAACTGCTTTTTGATATGAATGTGATTCCACAGGCGGATTTGCCTTATGCATCTCTTTTAAAGTCTGTTTTAGGTTATGTGGATACAGAAAACTTTACCTACCGGGATCTTACCAGTGAGATCCACTTAAACAGCGGTGGACTGGACTTTTATGTTTCTTCCTGGGAAAACTTAAAAGAAAATGGTGCTTTCAAGGGAGCATTTACAGCAGGAATCAAGGTTCTTTATGAAAAAGTAGGCTTTGCTTTTGATATGATCAAAGAGATCCTTACTGCTTCTAAATTAGATGATGAGAAACGTTTGGGTGAGATCTTAGATGAGATTCGTTCCAGATCCAGAATGCGCTTAGAAGGCGCTTCCCATAGCGCAGCAGTTGCAAGAGCCTGCTCCTATTTCTCACCAGTAAGAGCCTTTGATGATAGGACAGGCGGAATTGGATATTTCCATTTTCTGGAAAAAACAGCAGATGCCTACAGCAAGGATGAGAACTTCCGTAAGGAACTGATCCGTAAGCTGAAAGAAACAGCTAAGAAGCTGTTTGCCGCAGATAATTTTATGATAGGTTATACGGCAGATGAGGATGGATACAAGGTACTGCCGGATGAATTAAAGAAATTTAAAGCTGCACTAAGTGATCAGCCAAGTAAGAGATATAACTTTGAATTTATACCAGAATTAAAAAACGAGGGCTTTAAGACCTCTTCCAAAGTCAATTATGTGGCACGCTGTGGTTCTTTTGCCCCGGACTCTTATACCGGTGCCCTGGAAGTATTAAAGGTTATCATGAATTATGAATATTTATGGCAGAATCTGCGTGTGATCGGCGGTGCTTATGGGTGCATGAGCAGCTTTGGAAGAAGCGGAATTGGTTGTCTGGTATCCTACAGAGATCCGAAGTTAGCAGCTACTGACAAGATTTATGAAGGTATCCCGGAATATTTAAAGAAATTCTCTATTGATGAGAGAGATATGACAAAATATGTGATCGGCGCTATGAGCAACGTAGATACGCCGTTAAGCCCGGCAGTAAAAGGTTCCAGAAATCTTGCCGTTTATTTATCTGGGATCACCGATGAAATGGTACAGAAAAAGAGAGAACAGATCCTGGATGTGACTCAGGAGGATATCCGCGAACTGGCTGCTATTCTGGAGTCAATCTTAAAAACGGGTGCGTTCTGTGTCATTGGAAATGAGCAGCAGATCGAAGCAGATAAGGACATGTTTAAAGAAGTGAAGGAATTGTTTCACTAAGATTATGATACCAGAGGGGTCAAAATACCTTTTGTCCCCAACATTTATCAAACAGGAGAAAAGAATGGAAGATAACAAACAGAAAAAATCAGGCTTTGTAACACTGATCGGACGTCCGAATGTTGGAAAATCCACATTGATGAACCACCTGATTGGTCAGAAGATCGCTATTACCTCTGATAAACCTCAAACTACCAGAAACAGGATTCAGACTGTGTACACCGATGACAGAGGTCAGATCATTTTCCTTGATACCCCAGGTATCCACAAAGCGAAAAACAAGCTGGGTGAGTACATGGTCAATGTGGCTGAACATACATTAAAGGAAGTTGATGTGGTTTTATGGCTGGTAGAGCCTTCAACCTTTATCGGCGCAGGTGAGCGACACATAGCAGAACAGCTTTCTAAAGTAAGTACGCCTGTGATCCTGGTGATCAACAAGATTGATACGGTAAAGGTACAGGAAGAGATCTTAACGTTTATCGCTGCTTATAAAGATGTATGCAATTTTGCAGAAATCGTACCATTATCCGCTTTAAAAGAGAAAAACACGGATGTGCTTTTAGACCAGATCTTTAAGTATCTGCCTCATGGTCCGCAGTTTTATGATGAGGATACAGTTACGGATCAGCCAATGCGACAGATCGCAGCAGAACTGATACGTGAAAAGGCATTGCGCCTGCTGGATGATGAGATCCCTCATGGAATTGCCGTTGTTATTGAACGGATGAAGGAACGTCCAAATGGCATTATGGATATTGAAGCAAGTATCGTGTGCGAGCGTGAGTCCCACAAGGGTATTATCATTGGAAAAGGCGGTGCTATGTTAAAGAAAATCGGTACAGCAGCTCGCCGTGAGATTGAAAATATGATGGAGACCAAAATAAATCTTCAACTCTGGGTAAAGGTAAGAAAAGAGTGGAGAGACAGCGAATTGTATATGAAGAATTACGGATATGACCAGAAGGATGTATAGACGTATGGTCGAATCTGCATCCTGCGTGATTCGATCCGTTATTATATGAAACGATGCACTAGCAACAGATTTTGCAGGTCCGAAATAAGAAAGGAGGGCGCAGCATGCGGGAGGCTTTGAATGTAACAGGAATGGTCCTTTTAAGTGCGCCCTCTGGAGACTATGACAGACGGCTGGTGCTTCTGACTCGGGAAAAAGGAAAGATAACCGTCTTTGCTCACGGCGTGAGAAGACCGGGGAGCAGCCTGATGGCGGCAAGCCGGCCTTTTTCTTTTGGAACTTTTCAGATATATGAAGGAAGATCTGCCCATAATCTCCAATCTGCTCAGATTTCCAATTATTTTGATGAGTTGTCTGCAGATATGGAAGGAGCTTGCTATGGAGCCTATTTTCTGGAGGTTGCGTTATGGCTTTCTGATGAAAATATGGATGGAACAGAGCTTTTAAATCTTCTGTATGTTTCTTTGAAAGCATTGGGCAAAGAGTCTCTTCCAAATCCACTGATACGGCGTGTTTTTGAGCTTCGTGCCATGGTCGTTAATGGTGTGTATACGCAGGAACCGGAAGGAAAAGTGTCTGAGTCCTGCGTTTATGCGTGGCAGTATGTGATCGCGACACCTTTAGGCTCTCTGTACACATTTACATTAAAAGAAGATGTCTTCAGGGAATTTTCCAGGGAAGTACAGTATGCCATGGAGAAATACATACATCATGAATTTAAGTCTTTAGAAATATTAGAAGTGCTTGCAGGAAGCAGATCGGCTCGTCCGGTTAGTTGAAAATGCGCTAAAGGGCTTGAAATTATGCGATTCAAAGGATATAATATGCCATATGTCTTGGAATGTACTCCCGGAATCTTCTCGCAAAATCAAGCACAAAAAGATTTTTGGAGCACATTGAAAGGAAAAAGAAGAAAATGAGAAAAAAACTTCTTGTAGCAGCAGCTGCTTGTACAGCTGTGCTTGTGCTTGGAGGCTGCGAAGGCTTATCTGCCAGAAACGCAAAAGGACCGGAAACAGAAGAAAGCTGTCTTTATATTACAAAAGATGGTACCATTCAGTGGGTCAGCGTGGAAACTTATGAAGGTGGCAGCTATTCCCAAAAAGAACTTTTAGACTTTGCATCTGAAAAGATAAAGGAATACAATGAAGCCCAAGGGACAGAAAGTTCAAAAGAGCCGGTAACTCTGGTTTCAGGCAGTCTGGAAAAAGGAAAAGCAGTTCTTATCACCTCTTATGACAGCGGGGAAAGTCTTGTGGATTTTGCCTGTGAAACAGGAGATGATACCATGCCATTTACGGAAATTAAAACCGACACACCGGAGGAACTTTCCGATGATCTTAAAAGAGAAGGTGTGGACTATGAAGCTGCGCTGGCAACCGGTTCTCTGGCTGTTGTTTTGCAGGGAGAAGGAATGGTCCAGACAGAGGCTGACTTGTTGGATGCAGACGGAGGCTGTGATGTTCGTGACGGACATTTTATAAAGACAGGTTCCGGAACAAGCGTAATCGTAACTAAGTAAAAATGGCAGTTTGCAAATCGGCGTATCACTGGTTTGTGAAGTGCTTGTAAAGAGAGAATAGAGAGGATACTGATATGGAAAAGACAATGGAAAAAATCGTAGCTCTTGCAAAAAACAGAGGTTTTGTATATCCGGGTTCTGAGATCTATGGCGGTCTTGCAAATACCTGGGATTACGGCAATCTGGGTGTTGAGCTGAAGAACAACGTAAAGAAGGCCTGGTGGCAGAAGTTTGTACAGGAAAGCCCGTATAATGTAGGTGTTGACTGTGCCATCTTAATGAACTCCCAGACATGGGTAGCCAGCGGACATCTGGGCGGTTTCTCTGATCCTCTGATGGACTGTAAGCAGTGTAAAGAACGTTTCCGCGCTGACAAGCTGATTGAAGATTATAACGATGAGCATGGTATTGAGATGGAAGGCTCTGTAGACGGTTGGTCCCAGGAACAGATGAAGCAGTATATCGAAGATAAGCACATCTGCTGCCCAAGCTGTGGTGCTCATGACTTTACAGATATCCGTCAGTTTAACCTGATGTTCAAAACATTCCAGGGTGTAACCGAGGATGCTAAGAATACGGTATATCTTCGTCCGGAGACTGCTCAGGGTATTTTCGTAAACTTCAAGAACGTACAGAGAACTTCCAGAAAGAAAGTTCCATTCGGTATCGGACAGATTGGTAAATCCTTCCGTAACGAGATCACACCTGGTAACTTTACTTTCCGTACAAGAGAGTTTGAGCAGATGGAACTTGAGTTCTTCTGTAAGCCAGGTACTGACCTTGAGTGGTTTGCTTACTGGAAACAGTACTGCATCGACTGGCTGCAGAAATTAGGTATCAAGCCAGATGAAATGCGTGCAAGAGACCATTCACCGGAAGAATTGTGCTTCTACAGCAAGGCTACTACTGACCTGGAATTCCAGTTCCCGTTTGGCTGGGGTGAGCTTTGGGGTATTGCAGACAGAACTGACTATGACCTGACCCAGCATCAGACTGTATCCGGACAGGATATGACTTACTTTGATGATGAGAGTAAGGAAAAATACATTCCGTATGTAATCGAGCCTTCATTAGGTGCTGACCGTGTAACCTTAGCATTCCTGTGTGCAGCATATGACGAAGAAGAAATCGGAGAAGGCGATGTAAGAACCGTTCTTCACTTCCATCCGGCGCTGGCACCTGTAAAGGTAGGCGTTCTGCCACTGTCCAAGAAGTTAAATGAAGGAGCAGAGAAGGTATACGCTGAACTGAGCAAGTACTTCAACTGCGAATTCGATGACAGAGGAAACATCGGCAAGCGTTACAGAAGACAGGATGAGATTGGTACTCCGTTCTGCGTAACCTATGACTTCGATTCCGAAGAAGACCATGCAGTAACTGTTCGTGACAGAGATACCATGGAGCAGGTTCGTATCCCGATTGCTGAACTGAAAGACTATTTTGCTGATAAGTTTATGTTCTAATTCAGATTTAATTTAAACTTTAAATTAAAGGTGCCCGTTTTCTCGTTGAGGGAGCGGGCGTTTTTCTATGTATATGGAGAACGTGTCAGTGGCGCATTCGTTGATTTTAGAATGATTTTATAAATGGAAACAGATAAGTATGATATAATGAGTTCGAAGGAAAAACAAGCGGCTGCATAAGCAGACAGTTGTTTTTACAAATGGGAGGTTCCTGCTTATGAAACTAAAGACCCGCTTAGCGGTTGCGTTTATGATCATCACCATTGTTCCGCTGATTCTGATTTTTGTGTCATTTTTTGCAATCAATGATCATCAGGCACGCTCTTTTACAAAGGAATACGGACTTACAGAACAAGTGGATCTTTTAAATGGAAACTCTACGCAGGTATTTAACCGTCTGACTCGCCGGACGCAGCAGGTGATACGGGAAGAACTGGATGAAAAGCCGGAATTGTATGAAGATACTAGCCATTTAAAGGAGGTAAATGCAGAACTTCAGAAGCATTATGCTTATCTGGTAGTGCGCAAAGGGACAGATATCATCTATTTTGGCGATACAGATGAGAAAAATAAAACTCAGCTTTGCGAGCAACTGCCTGAGTTTGATATTCTTCAGGGAGATTTAGAAGGTGGTATTTACTTAGATGGTGAGAGCCAGCATCTGGTAAAACAGATGGATTTTCAGTATCCGGATAAGACAGAAGGAAGTGTATTTATTGTATCCAATGTAGATGATCTGCTGCCGGAAGTAAAATATATGATCCGGGAAATGCTGTTTTTAGGTATAATGATCCTTTTGATCGCCGGAATTACGCTTACCTTCTGGGTTTACCAGTCTATTTTAAGTCCGTTAAACAAGCTTCAGGAAGCGACCAAGAAAATTCGTGACGGAAACCTGGAATTTACTCTGGATGTAGATGCAGATGATGAGATAGGCCATTTGTGTCAGGATTTTGAAGAAATGCGTATGCGCTTAAAAGAAAGTGCAGAGGAAAAAGTCCAGTATGATAAAGAAAGCAAAGAGCTGATCAGCAACATTTCACATGATTTAAAGACCCCGATCACGGCCATTAAGGGATATGTGGAAGGCATTATGGATGGAGTGGCATCTTCACCGGAAAAACTGGATAAATACATCCGGACCATTTATAATAAAGCCAATGACATGGACCGTCTCATCGATGAACTGACCTTTTATTCAAAAATCGATACAAACAAGATCCCGTATACCTTTTCTAAGATCAATGTTTCCCAGTATTTCAGGGACTGCGTGGAAGAAGTGGGACTGGATATGGAAGCCAGAGGGATTGAACTGGGGTATTTTAATTATGCAGATGAAGATGTGGTAGTCATTGCCGATGCAGAGCAGATGAAACGTGTGATCAATAATATCATCAGCAATTCTGTAAAATATCTGGACAAGAAAAAGGGCATTATCAATATCCGCATCAAGGATGACGGGGACTTTATCCAGGTGGAGATCGAGGACAATGGAAAAGGCATTGCAGCCAAGGATTTGCCAAATATCTTTGACCGGTTCTACCGCACTGACTCTTCCAGAAATTCTTCTCAGGGCGGAAGCGGTATTGGTCTGTCCATTGTGCGAAAGATCATCGAAGACCATGGCGGCCGTATCTGGGCCACCAGCAAAGAAGGAATCGGAACGGAAGTACACTTTGTTTTAAGAAAATATCAGGAGGCTGTACAGGAATGAGTAAAATACTGATCGTAGAGGATGAGGAAAGCATTGCAGAGCTGGAAAAGGATTATTTGGAACTTTCCGGTTTTGAAGTTGAGATAGAAAATAATGGTACAGACGGTTTGGAACGGGCGTTAAAGGAGGAATATGATCTGCTGATCCTGGATCTGATGCTTCCGGGAACAGATGGTTTTGAGATCTGCCGTCGGGTACGTGAGGTAAAAAATACCCCTATCATTATGGTTTCTGCAAAGAAAGAAGATATTGACAAGATCCGGGGCCTGGGCCTGGGAGCTGATGATTACATTACCAAGCCATTCAGTCCAAGTGAAATGGTAGCCAGAGTGAAAGCTCATATGGCAAGGTATGAGCGTCTGGTAGGAAGCGGCCAGCCGGCAAACGAGATTATTGAGATTCGTGGACTTAAGATTGATAAGACCGCCAGAAGAGTATGGGTAAACGGGGAAGAGAAGACCTTTACTACAAAAGAATTTGACCTGCTCTCCTTCCTTGCACAAAATCCAAACCACGTATTTACAAAAGAGGAGCTTTTCTCTAAGATCTGGGATATGGAGTCCATTGGAGATATTGCTACTGTAACAGTGCATATAAAAAAAATCAGAGAGAAGATCGAGTTTAATACAGCCAAGCCTCAGTATATTGAGACCATCTGGGGTGTGGGTTACCGATTTAAAATCTAATGAGTCCAAAAGAAAAACAAGCGCCGCTAAAAGCGGCCTTTCTTTTTGTGAACACTGCATATTCGCAAATGCGAATAAATAACGGATATGTGAAAATGACAGAAAATGAAAGTGCTTACACT
Source organism: bacterium (assembly GCA_963621525.1). Lineage (GTDB taxonomy): Bacteria > Bacillota > Clostridia > Lachnospirales > Lachnospiraceae > Enterocloster. Next base: position 28,758 of record CAVFER010000006.1, read on the forward strand.
CACTTTTACAGTAAAATTAACAAATTTTTTCAAAATTTTGCCTCTAAAAGGGTTTACTGAAAAAAACTTTGTGATATAATAAACACGTTGGACGGACATGAAGAACCATTGGCTCCGTCCTAAGCTAAGTTAAGTCGGCGGTAGTCAGGTAAAAGGGGCCTGATGGACTGCTATATCAGAGGAGGAAAAGACTTATGGCAACAAAGTGGGTTTACTTGTTTAGTGAGGGCAATGCAAACATGAGAAATCTTCTGGGAGGCAAAGGTGCAAACCTGGCTGAGATGACAAATCTTGGTTTACCGGTTCCTCAGGGATTTACAATTACAACAGAAGCTTGTACACAGTACTATGAAGATGGCAGAAAGATCAATGATGAGATTATGGGCCAGATCATGGAATATATCGGAAAGATGGAAGAGATCACCGGCAAAAAATTTGGTGATAAGGAAAATCCACTTCTGGTTTCCGTTCGTTCTGGTGCAAGAGCATCCATGCCTGGTATGATGGATACCATTCTGAACTTGGGTCTGAATGAAGAAGTAGTAGAGGTTCTGGCTAAAAAGTCCGGCAATCCACGTTGGGCCTGGGACTGCTACAGAAGATTTATACAGATGTTCTCCGATGTTGTTATGGAAGTCGGAAAGAAATACTTTGAAGAGCTCATCGACAAGATGAAAGCTGAAAAAGGTGTTACACAGGACGTTGAGCTGACCGCAGAAGATCTGCATGATCTGGCTGAGCAGTTCAAGGCTGAATATAAAGAGAAGATCGGAAAAGACTTTCCAACTGATCCTAAGGAGCAGTTAATGGAAGCAATCAAAGCTGTATTCCGTTCATGGGATAACCCAAGAGCAAATGTTTACCGTCGTGACAACGATATCCCATATTCCTGGGGTACTGCAGTAAACGTACAGATGATGGCATTTGGTAACATGGGTGAGACTTCCGGTACCGGTGTTGCATTTACCCGTGACCCGGCAACCGGTGAGAAACACTTAATGGGCGAATTCCTTATGAATGCACAGGGCGAAGACGTAGTAGCCGGTGTGCGTACACCTCAAAAGATTGATCAGTTAAAGGAAGTTATGCCAGAAGTTTATGAGCAGTTCGTAGGTATCTGCCATACCCTGGAAGATCACTACAGAGATATGCAGGATATGGAGTTCACGATTGAGGACAGAAAGCTGTATATGTTACAGACCCGTAATGGTAAGAGAACTGCAAAGGCTGCATTAAAGATTGCTTGTGATCTGGTTGATGAAGGCATGATCGATGAGAAGAAAGCAGTTAAGATGATCGATCCGCGTAATCTGGATACACTGCTTCATCCTCAGTTCGATGCAGCTGCACTGAAGAAGGCTGAGCCTGTAGCTAAGGCATTAGCGGCTTCACCAGGTGCGGCATGCGGTAAGATCGTATTTACAGCAGAAGATGCAAAGACTTGGAAGGCAAAAGGCGAGAAAGTTGTTCTGGTTCGACTGGAGACCTCTCCGGAAGATATTGAAGGTATGAAGGCTGCTCAGGGTATCCTGACTGTCCGCGGTGGTATGACCAGTCATGCAGCAGTAGTTGCACGTGGTATGGGTACCTGCTGTGTATCTGGTTGCTCCGATATCGTTATGGACGAAGAGAATAAGAAGTTCGTTCTGGCTGGAAAAGAATACCACGAAGGTGACTGGCTGTCTATCGATGGTTCTACCGGTAAGATTTACGATGGCATTATCCCGACTGTAGATGCTACTATCGCCGGTGAGTTCGGAAGAATCATGGCATGGGCTGACAAATATAGAAGATTACAGGTTCGTACCAATGCAGATACTCCTAGAGATGCTGCAAAGGCAAAAGAACTTGGCGCAGAAGGTATCGGTCTTTGCCGTACAGAACATATGTTCTTTGAAGGCAATAGAATCGACGCATTCCGTGAGATGATCTGCTCTGAAACAGTAGAAGAAAGAGAAGTAGCTCTGGAGAAGATCTTACCTGAACAGCAGGGAGATTTCGAGAAGCTGTACGAAGCTCTGGAAGGCAACCCGGTTACCATCCGTTTCCTGGATCCGCCTCTGCATGAGTTCGTTCCTACTGAGGAGGAAGATATTAAGAAACTGGCTGACGCACAGGGCAAGACGGTTGAACAGATCAAGGCTATCTGTGATGCACTTCATGAGTTCAACCCAATGATGGGACATCGTGGCTGCCGTCTGGCTGTTACCTATCCTGAGATTGCTAAGATGCAGACGAAGGCTGTTATCCGTGCAGCTATTAATGTTAAGAAGGCTCATGCAGACTGGAACGTTTGCCCGGAGATCATGATTCCTCTGATTTGCGATACCAAGGAATTAAAGTATGTTAAGAAGATTGTTGTTGAGACCGCTGATGCTGAGATCGCAGCAGCTGGCGTTGATCTGAAATATGAAGTTGGTACTATGATCGAGATCCCAAGAGCAGCTTTAACTGCGGATGAGATCGCTAAGGACGCTGAATTCTTCTGCTTCGGTACGAACGATTTAACCCAGATGACTTACGGATTCTCCCGTGATGACGCTGGCAAGTTCTTAAATGCTTACTATGATGCTAAGATCTTCGAGAATGATCCATTTGCAAAACTGGATCAGACTGGCGTAGGTAAGCTGATGGAAATGGCTATCAAGCTAGGAAAAGCTACACGTCCTGACCTTCATGTAGGTATCTGCGGTGAGCACGGCGGTGACCCAAGCTCTGTAGAATTCTGCCACAAGATCGGACTGGACTATGTATCCTGTTCACCATTCCGTGTACCGATCGCTCGTCTTGCAGCAGCACAGGCAGCTTTGGAAGACTGATCCGTAAACGTATAAAATAGGCTGATCGATTAAACATTGTTATATAAGGGATAAAAGTGACAGCGCTGAAGAAAACTTCAGCGCTGTTGCTTTTTGTCAAGAGGATCAACTTTCTTAATAAATCTTACGGAAGTTTGATATTTTTGTGAAATGCTTTACTGTATCTGATGAAAATGCTATGATGAGGAAGCAAGTATCCTGACCTGAGTATGCAGACAGATAGAACTGGAACGTAGGGGGATAAGCGAATTTTACGGCAGTAGAAGAAAGGAAATTTAAAATGAAGAAATGGATGACGATCTGCCTGATGGCAGCAGTTTCTGCTATGCTATTGGCAGGTTGCGGCACAAAAGACAACAATACAGCAGAAACAACTGCGGTTGAAACAGTAGCAGAGAATACCAAAGCGACTGAGACAGAAATGGCTAAAGAAACAACACAGGCTGCAATCGGTGAAACATCAGATTCGGAAGCAGCGGATGACAACAGTGGACTGGATCTGGCAGCAGCTGCCGGAAAGCATCATGTAGAGATTACGGTAAAGGATTATGGTACTATTCATGTAGAATTAGACGGAGATGCAGCACCAATTACAGTTGCAAACTTCCTTGATCTGGCTGGAAACGAATTTTATGACGGACTTACCTTTCACCGCATTATCAGCGGCTTTATGATCCAGGGCGGCGACCCGTTAGGAACTGGTATGGGTGGTTCAGAGCGTGAGATCAAAGGGGAATTTGCTTCTAATGGGGTAGAAAATTCATTGTCCCATACAAGGGGAGCTATTTCCATGGCCAGAGCCCAGCGCAAGGATAGCGCAAGTTCCCAGTTCTTTATCGTACATGAGGACAGCACTTTCTTAGACGGCGAATATGCCTGTTTTGGTTATGTAACTGACGGCATGGAAGTGGTTGACGCGATCTGCGAAGATACAAAGGTAGAAGATAACAACGGAACGGTTGCAAAGGAAAATCAGCCTGTAATTGAAAGTATTAAGGTGATCGATTAATTCAGTCGCTCCAGTCGATTCAGTGTACTCCTGAAGAAACTGCTTCTTACTCATGTTTTGGCGAGTCCCAAGGTTAAAAATCCGCCTACAAGCAAGCTTGCGTCGGATTTTTGACCTTTTGACCCTGATATCATATTATTTTTATACATTTTCCTCCAGTTCCGTTTTCATTTCACCATATTCCAGAGCCTCCTTCAATGGTGAATTTTTCCATGGAAGGATAGGCTGTAAGCGCATCTCTACGGTAATATCTTTTCTATTATACAGTTTGCGGAAATTCGTAATGATACGTCTTAATACCTTTTCTCCTTTTTCTGCTGTTATAGTAGGAAGCAGAATCAGGTACTGGCTGATACTGTAGCGTGTAAAGACATCGCTGCAACGAAGGGAATTTAAAATGGAACTATTTAAGTGTTCCATCGCTTTTTGAAGAATCATGCTCTTTGGCATATTTCCATCGATCCCGGTCACTGTAAGAAGGCAGAGATAAATGGAATCTCCGGTACGCTGGATGGAACGGCGCTCTAACTGAAACAGATCACGGAACACCGGATATTCACAGTAGAAAGCTCCGCAACTGCTCTCCTCATTTAAGGAAGTCTGGATGGAGTCAAGATTGGTATTGATACCCCTCTCACTGTTGCGGATGGTATTATACAAATCTTTGAAATGCTCGGTCGGCGAAATGGAAAATTCATTATAAAACAAGTCTAATGTATTGCTATATTCTTCTAATGCCTGACTTGTATGACCGTCTTTAAATAAAGAATAGACCAGATAATAGTGAAATTCTTCGTCGAAAGGTTCGATCCCAATCGCAGCCTGGCAGATAGAAGTAATCTGACTGTATGCCTGTTTATCCAAAAGAAGCTGGATGGTCTTGTAGACAAGTTTCTGGTACAGAGAATGGTAATAAGCGCTGATAGGAATGACCCAGGATTCATATTCTGATTTGGGAAGGAAATCTCCTTTATAATAAGCCAGACCATCCATACACAGTTTCAGACTTTCTTCTGATGAAAGAGAACTGCTTAAAGCTTTGTTGCAGATAGATTCAAATTCATCAATATCCAGAACAGTAGGATATTCCCTGGTCCAGGCATAGGAGCCTCTTTGCTGGACTAAGAGTTCCTGAGGGGAAATGCCCAATGGCTCCAACAGTTTGCGAGAGCGGAACATAAGGGTTTTTAATGCTCCGTTTGGATTGGCGCCAGGTTCATCAGCCCAGATAATGTGGATCAGTTCTGCAGGACTGATATCTTTTTTTTGAAAGACCACCAGATATTCCAGCAGGGACCATGGCTTTTTTGACTGGTTGCTGTTATCATTGATCTGGCATTCACCTGCTTTGATGGAGAAACCGCCCAGAGTCTGTACATAAATAGTTGGTTTTGGATCAGAGGTAGCTGGCATAACGACACGTCTCCTTAAATATATACAAATGTAATCCGCTCATTTTTCTTCAAAAAATGGCTTCTTACTCATGTTTTTGGCGGGTTCTAAGATCTAAAAACCTCCTGCAAGCAAGTTTGCGTCGGGTTATCGATCGTTTGACCCTGGTATCATGCAAATACGTACTTTAAGTATACTCATACGGTGCAAAAATGTCCAGTTTATTCCAGTAAAAATATAAAATCGCAGTGTTTTGTAACCGGTTTGTAACCATTGACTGCTATACTGGCAGTAGTATAAAATGATAACCTGTGTGTACTATGACAAATAAGAAGATGTAAGATAGAAAAGTGGGTGAGAAAATGCCAATAGCAAAAACAGGAACCATACCTAACTCTTATCGGCAGGTCCATATTGCGGTAGATGATTTTGAGAACAGGATCTTGAAAGGACGCATTTACCATGACAGCAAGAATGGTGGTATCGTCTTTTACAGCTTGTCAGAGATGGTATTTACCCTGGAAGAGCTGTTTGATGAGATCCATTATCCTATGAAAAGCGTGGATCAGCGCAATTTTGAAAAAAAAGATCTGCCGGATCTTATGGAAAATGAGACAGAGGACCGGATGGGAACGTTAGAGCCGGAAACCCAGGGAAAGCTGGCTGATTTCCGCCTGCATGTGCAGTATCGCTATTATGCCTCCTGGCAAGGAACGATCGAGCAGTTAGACACTTCTGTAAAAAGGCGTTTTGGCAGTTTTATGGAATTGATGGACTTTTTCGACCGGCAGTTGGGAAATGGAGCTGCCAGACTTCCTTATGGTCTTGGAAAGAAGATGTGCGAAGTAGCCGTGCGTAATTATGAAGACCATAACATGAGCGGTGATGTGTCTCATCCTGCAGTGGAAGACAGAAGAGCATTCTACAATGAATTTGAACTAAGGGAAAAGATTGCAGAGATGATCGATCCTCTTCCGGAAAATGAAAGAGAACGTTCCGTGATCATTCCCCGCAGTTTCCATGTGGAAAATGGGAATTATGGACCGGCCACTTTTGTAGTTCGTGTTCTGTTCCGGAGAAATTCCACATGGCAGGGAACCATTGGTTGGAAGGAAAAACGTTGTCAGGTAAGCTTTCGCAGCTTCATGGAACTGCTTCTTTTGATGCATGAAGCAGTGGCAAGATCCGGACAGTGGCAGAAGGAACCTGTAAAAAAGAAAACCTATACAGCATAAAGGACAGAAATAAAGCATGGAAGGTAATAAAAAAAATGGCAGAGGCACACTTTGGAAGATTATGGTCTGTATTGCTCTGCTGGTATTTCTGATAAGCGGCGGTCTGACTCTGCGAAGTTATCTTGCAGATAAGAAAGCTCAGGAAGAATATGAACGCCTTGCAAGGGAAGCAGCCCAGACGACTCAGGAAACGATTATAATTGAAGAAACAGAGGAACCGGAGACAGAGCCTGAAAAAGAGGCGTATCAGTCACCATATGATTTTGATGTATTAAAAGGGGAAAATCCGGATACGATAGGATGGATCAATATTCCGGATACCAAGATCAGCTATCCCATTGTTCAGGGAACAGATAATGATTTTTACCTGAAACATGATTTTCACAAAGAAGCCAGTGTAGCCGGAAGTATTTATCTGGACTATGAAAGCGAAGGCGATTTTGAAGGAAGAAATAATATCCTCTATGGTCACAATATGAAGAACGGAAGTATGTTCAAGGATATTGTCCGCTACAAAGATCCTTCTTATTTTAAAGAGCATCAGTATTTCTCTATTTATACACCAGAACGGGAAATCCATTTAAAAGCAGTATCCTGTTATTACGGAGCGGCAAAACCTATTGTGCGCAAGACCCGCTTTAAGAGTCAGGAAGCATTTGATGAGTTTGTAAAAGAGATGATTGCTCCCTGTTCTTATGCAGAAACCGTGGAGTATCCGGTGAAAGCATTGTATACGCTGGTGACTTGCAGCTATGAGATCAATGATGCCAGAACCTTTTTGTTTGCTGTGGAAGTAGATGAGGAGGGAAATGAGATTACAGCAGATGAAGAATATCAGCAGAAGATGACGGATCTGATGATCAAAAAGGCTGAGGAGGCCAACTCAGCTGAGAAAAAATAACAGAACCCGGTTTTGTTAAAATAAAAATTACTATTGGAAAAGCGAAGCAGTTATGCTATACTAAGCGGGAAAAATGCTGAATTTATACAGTTATCAGCAGTCAGGAAGGCTGTTTCGCAAAGAAGCCAAAGAGGACGAAAAAGTCATACCTGTAGCAGGTATGACTTTTTAGGTTCAGGCACCGGCGTTTTTTGTATAGCAGACTTTCAAAATACAGGCAAAGAGGAGAGAACGATTATGAAAAGAAATGTAATGAGTGCAATGAGCCTGGCATTTGCGGGTGTAATGGCAGCAGGTGCATTAACAGCATGCGGTGGAAGCAATACTGCAGCTACTACAGCAGCCGCTGCAGCAGAACAGACAAGTGCAGCAGGAGAAAGTGCAGCAGAGGAGACGGCAGAAGCCTCCGGAGAGAAGAAGGTTTTAAAGGTAGCTATGGAGTGTGCATATGCACCATATAACTGGACACAGCCAGATGATTCCAACGGTGCTGTACCGATCAACGACAGCAACGAATATGCATATGGATATGATGTTATGATGGCTAAGAAGATCTGTGATGAGTTAGGATATGATCTGCAGATCGTGCGTCTTGACTGGGATTCCCTGATTCCTGCTGTAAGCACCGGACAGGTTGACTGCGTGATCGCAGGTCAGTCTATTACCTCTGAGCGTCTTCAGGCAGTTGATTTTTCGGAGCCATATTACTATGCAACCATCGTTACCTTGGTTAAGAACGGAAGCAAGTATGCGGATGCAAAGAGCGTAGCTGATCTGGCTGGAGCAACCTGTACTTCCCAGCAGAGCACCATCTGGTATGATACCTGCCTTCCGCAGATTAAGGATGCAAATATCTTAGCTGCAACAGCGAGTGCACCGGATATGCTGATGTCCTTAAATGCTGACAAGTGTGACCTGGTTGTAACTGATCAGCCAACCGGTAAGGGCGCTTTAGTTGCTTATCCGGATTTCAAACTTCTTGAATTTGGCGGCGGTGAAGATGATTTCCAGGTAACTGACGAAGATATTAACATTGGTATTTCCTTAAAGAAGGGTAATACTGAATTAAAAGAAGCGATTGACAGCGTTCTGTCCAAGATGACAAAAGATGATTTCTCTGCAATGATGGATGAGGCAATTTCTGTACAGCCTCTGGCAAACTAATTGAAGAGATAAAAAAGGAGAAAGTTATGCCAACAGATTTTTTGGGCCGTGTATTAGTCGTATTCAACCGCTACGGCATGTCTATGCTGCAGGGGGCAGGTGTCAGTTTAAAGATCGCTTTAGTAGGTACGCTGGTAGGTTGCCTCATTGGCTTTGCTGTAGGTATTGTCCAGACCATTCCATCTGAAAAAGGGGACAATCCTTTAAAGAAGGGATTTTTATGGGCGGTACGTCTGATCTTAAATGCCTATGTAGAGTTTTTCAGGGGTACCCCTATGATGGCCCAGGCTATGTTTATCTACTATGGCCTTATGCCTTTGCTGGGAATTAATCCTACGATTACTCAGGCTGCTTATTTTATCTTGTCCATTAATACAGGTGCCTATATGGCAGAGACTGTACGAGGCGGTATCCTTTCTATTGATCCGGGACAGACTGAGGGAGCAAAATCCATTGGTATGACCCATGTACAGACCATGATCTATGTGATTCTTCCTCAGGCTCTGCGCAATCTGATGCCTCAGATCGGTAATAACCTTATCATTAATATTAAAGACAGCTGCGTACTTTCTGTTATTGGTGTGGCTGAACTGCTGTATAAGACAAAGGCAGCTGCAGGTGCCCTTTATATGAACTTTGAGACATATACCATCACCATGATCATGTATTTTATCATGACATTTGCCAGCTCCAGGCTGTTGCGTCTGTGGGAAAAGAAGATGGATGGTGCAGATAATTTTGATCTGGCAACGACGGATACATTGGCTTACACAAGCGGTATGTACCGTTATCCGGATGATAAGAAGGAGGAGCAGTAATGAGCGAAAAGATTTTGGAGATCCGCCATTTAAGCAAGACCTTTGGCACCAATCTGGTCTTAAAGGATATTGATTTTACAGTAAACAGTAAGGATGTTACCTGTATCATCGGAGCTTCCGGTTCGGGTAAATCTACGTTGCTGCGCTGCTTAAACTTACTGGAAACACCTACTACCGGTGAAATTTTATATCATGGAAATAATATTGCCGATGCAAAGGTAAATGCGCCAAAATACCGTTCCCGAGTTGGTATGGTATTTCAGAGCTTTAACCTGTTTAATAACATGACCGTTCTTGAAAACTGTATGGTTGGACAGGTTAAGGTGTTAAAGAAGGGCAAGGAAGAGTCAAAGCAGAAGGCCATGTATTATCTGGAAAAAGTTGGCATGGCTCCTTATATCAATGCAAAACCAAGACAGCTTTCCGGCGGTCAGAAACAGCGTGTAGCCATCGCAAGAGCACTGGCTATGGAGCCGGAGGTACTGCTGTTTGATGAGCCGACTTCCGCACTGGATCCCCAGATGGTTGGAGAAGTTCTGGAAGTTATGCGCAAGCTTGCAAAAGAAGGTTTGACCATGATCATCGTTACTCATGAGATGGCATTTGCAAGAGATGTATCTACCCATGTTGTGTACATGGCAAACGGTGTTATCGTAGAAGAGGGAACGCCGGCTGAGATATTTGCGAATCCTCAGAGAGAACAGACGAAGGAATTCCTTGGAAGATTTATGCATGAGAAATAGAGTGTGAATAAAGATAACAGTCTGAAAAAGGCCTGTGCCAGCTGCTTCATCAAGCGGTGGCACAGGCCTTAAAATTATCGTATCATTTTAACCTTTCAGACCAGAGGTGCTAATACCTTCTACTAAGTATTTCTGGAAGAAAATGAAGATCAGCACAGATGGAAGGATGGAAAGACTTGCCATTGCGAACATGGCGCCGTAATCGGAAGAAGAACCGGGGTCACAGAACAGCTTTAATGCCAAACTGACCGGATACATTGCGGTTTTGTTGATATACAGCAGTGCAGAAAGAAAATCATCCCATCTCCACATAAAGGAGAAGATGCAACCGGTAACAACCGCAGGTTTGATCAATGGAATCATAATCTTTGTAAAGATACCCCAGTAAGAACAACCGTCAATCTTTGCGGCTTCATCCAGCTCCACGGGAATACCGCCAATGAAGTTAGAAAGCAGGTATACAAAGAATCCCTGGATTGCGAAGAAATAGGGTATTGTAAGAGGAAGAAAGGAGCCGACCCAACCTAACTTCTGGTACCACAGGTATTGTGGAATCATAAGAACCTGTGCCGGAAGCATCATGGATAACAGCATTGCGGAAAATAAAATCCCTTTTCCACGGAATTTAAATCTTGTAAATCCGTAGGCTACCACAGAAGAGGAAGCAATGGTTCCAATGGTTGCGATCACGGAGATGAAGATAGAGTTTTTAAAGAAAGTGGCGAAAGAAATCTTTGCGAAGCCCTTCCAGCCATTTACGTAGTTATCTGTTACAAAATGTTCCGGGATCAGGGAACTGGCGGTTGTGAAAATAGTATTAGTTTCCTTAAAAGAACTCATAACCATCCAAATCAGGGGATAGACCATGATGATACCAATGGCAAATATAATGATGTGGTAGAGTGCAGTTCCTGCAAGACGTTTTTCTTTCATGTCTACAGTCCTCCTTCATATACCCAGAATCGTTTGGTTGCAAATAGGAACAAAGTGATCAGTCCGATCATCAGCAACATAACCCATGCCATGGCAGCGCCATAACCGGTGTTATAAAACTCAAATGACTGCTGATACATATAAACGGTGTAAAGTAACGTTGAGTTCATCGGCTTACCTTGTGTGATGATATAACACTGTGTAAATGCCAGAAACCCGTTGATCATCTGCATGACAAGATTAAAGAAAATGGTTGGTGTCAGCAGAGGAAGTGTGATTTTAAAGAAGCGAGATATCGGATTTGCGCCGTCTACCATAGCTGCTTCATAAAGAGAAGCGGGAATCTGCTTTAGAGAAGACAGGAAAATCAACATAGAAGAACCAAACTGCCATACCGCTAACAGGATTAGAATCCAGATTGCTGTTTTTGTATCACCTAACCAGGAAATACTGGTTTTAATACCAATCGTGCCTAAAAGCTTATTTACAACCCCGTCCATAGCAAACATACGCTTCCAAAGGATAGCAACTGCTACAGAACCGCCAATTATGGAAGGCAGGTAGTAGGCGGCTCTGTAAATACCTGACATTTTGGTGTTTTTCAACAGAAGCATTGCAACCAATAAAGCGAAAATCAGTTTCAAAGGAACAGATACAAAGGCAAAGAAGAAAGTAACCCGGATAGTCTGTAAAAATGTACCATCACTGATCATATTCTTAAAGTTATCAAGGCCTGTAAAAACAGGCGGAGATAAAATATTGTATTTACAAAAAGAGTAATAAAGGGAAATCCCCATGGGGACGATCATAAAGAAAAGAAAACCAAGGGTAAAGGGAAGAGTAAACATGATGCCTGCTGTATCTTCCCGGTTAAACAAGCTGCGAATCGATTTCATGCAAACCTCCTGTTTTAGATGTTACGTGATAATATCAGGTGTATAGGATAAAAATAGTCTACATTGATTCAGGGCGGAAAAGCCGCCCTGAATTGTAAAAGTATATAGCAATTAAAAGAGAGAGCAATAAAAGAGAATAAACTTACTTGGAAGCTTTGGAGGCCATAATGGAGTTGCCCTGTTCAAAGAGCTGCGCACCTGCATCTTCTGCAGACATCTGTCCATAGCATACCTGCTCTTCTAACTTATTAATCAAATCGTTTACCTCACTGGAACCATCTGTACTTGGTGGATTTACCTGTGAAGAGTGAGGATCTACAACATTATAGATGAAGTCAATTACCTGCTGGCTGCTTTCATCCAAATTAGAAGAAATGGCTTCTGCTACAACACTGGACAGTGGAATTCCGCGTTCAGCAAGAAGAACGTTGTTGCATTCTTCAGAGTTTGTAATATAATTCAAAATCTTAGCAGCCTCTGCAGGATTTTTGGAATCAGTAGAGATAGCAAAGAACTGGCTTGGTTTTAAGTAGTCAGATTTTTCAGGATCTGCAGATGGCCAGGTAGTGATCCCGATCTCGGTGCCTTCCGGGGCTGCATTTTTGATAGCGGTCAGCTGATTAGAGTAGGAAAAAGAACACCAGGACATGGCTTCAGGACTGGAACCATATACTAATGGATCCTGCTCAACGGAACCGATCGTACGTTCTGCAAATATAGAAGGATCAACAACCCATCCGTCTTTAATGCCATCTTCATAAAGTTTAAAGAAGCTTACATAAGGCTCAGCGGAATCTCCGCCCATTTTTCCGTCCTGATACAGAACAATATCGTCAGCACGAAGGAAGTACTCCAGAAACTGCTCGTTCTGGTTGTAGCAAAGATTGGTCTTATAACCGGTTTTTTCTTCTATTTCTTTTGAAAGAGTAATGAACTCATCCATGGTCATGTTATCCTTTACCGTGATACCATTTTCATCAAGGAGAGTTTTGTTGTATAACAGAGCCGGTGTATTAATGCCGTTACACAACGCATATAATCCATCACCGATCTTACCGGAGTTTAAAACATCCTGATTGCAGTTGGTTGTGTCAATCGTTCCGTCTTCAATATAAGGTGTAAGATCAACCAACAAATTGTTGTTTACATACTGTTGTAAATATTTGTAGTCCATCTGAACGATATCAGGCATGGAATGTCCTGCTGCTGCAGTTGCCAGTTTATTCCAGTAATCATTGAATTCGGAGAATTGTCCGTCAATGGTAACACCAGAATTTTCTTCACTGTACATGTCAAGTATCTTCTGAGTACGTTCATTTCTGGTCTGATTTCCCCACCATGCCATAACCAGGCTGGAGGAATCACTGCTGCCGCCGTCTGACTGGGCAGACTGAGCTGTGTTTGCATCAGCTGCGCTTGTGTCAGCGCCTCCTGAGGAAGAAGATCCGCCACAGGCGGTTAAGGATGCAGCGGCAAGTGCTGCTGTAAGAAGAACAGCTAATTTTCTTTTCATAATCTTTGTAACCTCCTTGAATAGAATCCTTCGCATAAGAAAAGGACGTCCCTTGTTTATGTTCCACATTATATCGCAGAAATTTTGGATTCTTAATAGTTAAAACGGAGCTGTTTGTTCAAAAAACCGACTTCTTTTTTGTGCAGAATTGAATTATTTTTGAAAAAAAGTATAATGTGAATGTCAGACGATACATAATAATCAAGGAAGAGAAGCGACAGATGCGCGTATGAAGAAAAATATATGCATATTATTGGATGGATTTAGGCACTGGTCCTTAAAATATAAGATTCTTACAATTTTACTTTTTAACAGTGTAACAATGTTGTTTTGTGCTTTGCTTGGGTACAGGCTATATACGGATGCTTACAATAAATTACTTTTTGACTCTATGGCATCCAGGCTTTCTGTGACTTCGGCTCAGATTTCTCAGAAAATGGAAAATATAGAATATATTTCCAATCTGATTCTTGGGTCTTCTTCCATACAGGACTGTCTGTCGAATCTGCCATCATCAGAAAATGCACCTGCAATTACAGAATACAACCGTACTGTAAACAATGCGCTTATAGAATATGCAACTTTTTTCAGAGAGAATGGCATTGCTTATGTGGCCGTTTACAGTAAAAACGGAGAATATGTCAATTGTACTAACTGGGTTACATTAAAGCGGACACCGGCTTTTTTGTTAGATGCTGCGATACAGAACGGTTGTAAAAAAGAAGGAGCGGTCACCTGGACCCATGCAACCAGGCAGCCGTATATGCTTCTTAGCCGCAATGTGCGTCAGATCCGAAATATGTCATTGGAATCTCTGGGAAATATGGTGATTGGTCTGGATTTGGAACAGGTAGTATCAGATGCAGTTCGTTTTGCCTCTCAGTATAAGGATCAGAAAGTGGTGATAGCCAACCAGAGTGGAAGTTTGATTTATGCATCCTCTTCTTTAAGCGATCAGAGAGCAAAAGAACTGATCACAGATCCGTTCACTACTTACAAGATAGTTTCTTATGACGGTCACAAATATTTCGCTGTAAAAGGAACACTTCCTCACTATCAGTACAGTTATGTAACGCTAGCACCATTTGATGAAGTTGCAGATGCACTGGCGGTTTCTATGAAGACTACACTTATGATTTTTTTTATTGGTATATTGCTTGTCTGGTACCTTTCAAACCGATTGATCCGGGGGATTATCAGCCAATTTGATGTTCTGATTCAAAAAATGGAATTATTCATCCAGAATGAATTGGAAGTAGATCAGAAAGAAGAGGACTACGGATCACAGCCTAATGAAATTGGTGCCCTGCATCACCAGTTTCACCAGATGGCATTAAGAATTCAGAATCTGGTAAAAGTCAACTATGTACATGAGATTTTGATTAAGGACGCACAGTTAAAGGCATTGCGTTCCCAGATAAGTCCCCATTTCTTGTATAATACACTGGAAACTATTAACTGGAGAGCCAAGGCTATGGGGAATGAAGTGATTTCACAGATGGTAGAATCTCTGGGGAATCTCTTAAGAGTTTCTCTTTCTGACCAGAAAACGCTGGTAACTCTGGCATACGAATTGGACCTGGTGGATTCTTATATTACGATCCAGAAAATTCGCTTCGAGGAACGGTTGGAGTTTAAGGTGATCGCAGACGAGAAAACCAAAGAAGGAGTAATACCGCCTCTTACCATACAGCCTTTGGTAGAAAATGCGATTCACTATGGCATGGAGGAAATGACCGAAGTGTGTCACATTTATTTGCAGGCAGTGGTAAAAGAGGGAACGCTTGTTGTTCAGGTGCGAAATGAGGGTTCCAATTTTGAGGATGGATTGTTGGAAAAGTTGAGAGATAAAAGCAGAAGTCCCCACGGATTCGGAATAGGTCTGTTAAATATTGACCAGAGGATACGGCTTCTATTTGGAGAAGAATACGGACTTAGCTTGTCAAATGAACATGATTTTGCAGTGGCAACGATTAAAATGCCGTTTCGGAAGGAAGAAGAGATATGCTGAAATTACTGATCGCAGATGATGAACGTATTATTCGAGAAACGATTTTTAATATCATTGACTGGAAAAAACATGATATAGAAGTTATTGGGTTATGTAAAAACGGGATTGAAGCTTATGATATGATACTGGATGAATCACCAGATATTGTGCTTACCGATATCCGTATGCCCGGAATGGGTGGACTGGAACTGATACGGAGGATCAATCAGACAGATTTGCAGATTCAGTTTATTATTTTATCCGGCTATGGAGAGTTTGAATATGCTAAAGAAGCCATGAGTTATGGCATTCGTCATTATCTTTTAAAACCCTGCAATGAAACACAAATTCTGGAGTGCATTGAACAGTGTAGGGAAGACCACGAAAAACAGGTCAGAGAGAGAAAAATGCTTCAGCAGCAGTTTGCGCTCTATGATGGGATGTTTCATAGTGTGCTTTCCAGTATCATAAATGACTGTCTGGATGAAAAAATGACACTGGAGGAGATTGTTGCTCCGTATGAGCAATATCTGGATTTTAATTTTACAGCTTACCGCTTGTTTTATGTATATTATTTGGAATTTCAGGGTCTTCCTTCTTTTTTGCAGCAGCTTAAGGGATATATGGAGGAAAAAATGCCGCAAACTATTCTTTATGGAATGTATGTAAAAAATACTTTAGTGCTGTTTATGCAGAATGCGGGAAAGACCTGCGATGATTTTTATGTTTTTTTGCAGCAGCTTTCTTTAGAGGACCAGAAGGTTACAACAGAGGTTCGAGAGGAGAACTATTCGTCCTTAAAGACACTTCTTACACAGGTGACAGGAAAACTTCTGCGTTACAGTATGATTTATTACATTAACCATTTTCATATTACGGCAATCTGTAATTATAACTGGGTCATTGACCAAATTCGTGTTCTCTACCAGCAGATTCAAAAAGGTGACAGAGAAAAAATCAATCAGGCGGTAGAATTGTTAAACAGTATTGAAAATACAGATTTTTTAAAACAGTTGTCAGGAAATCTGTTTTTGAAGATGGCTTCTGATTTTCAGATTTTTTCCACAGTTGATCTGGCTCAGTGGCTGACTAATATGGAAAAAGAAGAAGATCTGGATGCGTTACGAATAATGATCTCGGATAAATTCCGTGATCTGGTAAGCTTAAGAGAAGTGGAAGAAGCTGTTTCACCTATGGTATCTCAGATATATGTTTATGTAGAGAAGCATCTTCAGGATTCAGCACTTACTTTAAAATGGATTGCGGAAAACCATCTGTTTATGAATGTAGATTATGTCAGCAAGAAGTTCTATAAAGAAACAGGACAGAAATTTTCTCAGTATCTTACGAAAATGCGAATTGGAAGAGCTAAGGAACTGATCGCGAAAAATCCGGAGGAGCCTGTAAAAAATGTAGCTGAGCAAGTAGGATGCGGAAATAATCCACAGTATTTTTCGCAACTGTTTAAAAAACATACGGGAATGACTCCAACAGATTATATTACTTCTGCAGGACATTAATGGTAAAGCATGAACAGTAACAAAACACGGAAATGTGACAGAGAGACTCGGTTTTTCGGATTGACTATTTGGGATAAAAATGGAAAATAATATCATGTAATCAAGAATCTTATTTTGAGGAGGTAAAGGTAAAATGGGATATCGCGTGATGGAATTGGGGGCAGCCGGTGACGGAAAGACGAATGATGCCCATGTAATACAGAAGGCTATTGATCTGTGCAGTGAACAAGGCGGAGGTACAGTTATACTGGAGGGAGGACATACATATCTTTCGGGTTCAATTGTATTAAAAAGTCATGTGGAATTGGTTGTGGAAACAGGTGCTGTACTTAAAGCCAGTGAAGATTTAAATGATTATCAGTATATCAGTGAGCTTGCAAAGAGGGGAAATGACCATATGGTAGAAGTCCCTACCTTTGTAAATTGCGAGTATGATGGAAAGCCGCGGCAGTATTTTATATATTCCAGAGATACGGACGGAGTACGGATCAGTGGTGGTGGTATCATCGATGGTTCTGAAGAAATCTATTACGGAGCAGTGAGAGAAGACCAGATTGACGGAGCGTTCTACCCGAGAATTCCTTTGATTTTGATGGAACATTGCATTCATCTGACGATTCAAAATGTGACGATCCGAAAGAGTGGATTTTGGACAACACATCTGGTTGGCTGCGAAGAAGTAGAAATCAGCGGTGTACGTATTTTAAATAGCCGCATGATGGCAAATTGCGATGGTATAGATCCAGATCATTGTAAACATGTACGTATCAGTAATTGTCACATCGAAGCGGCAGATGACTGTATCGTATTAAAGACTACCGAAGCAAATCATCACTATGGGCCGTGTGAAGATATTGTAATTTCGGGCTGTACGTTAGCATCTACCAGTGCTGCCATTAAGATTGGCACAGAAAGCGTAGATGATTTTAAGGATATTATCATTGATAACTGCAGTATTTATGATACCAATCGAGGCATCTCTTTTCAGTTAAGAGATCAGGGAAATATTGAAAATGTACTCATAAACAACTGCATGATACGCACGAAGAATGTATCTGAATGCTGGTGGGGATTTGCAGAGCCGATCAATATTGCTTCTATCAATAGAAAAGATGAGATCCCATCCGGTAAAATCAAAGGTTTATCCATTACTAATGTACGCTGCAAGGGAGAAGGAAGTATTTACATTGCAGGAAAGGACAGCGCTCCGATAGAAGATCTTACTTTAAATAATATTCGTCTGGAATTAAATAAAACCACAAAATATCCGATTAAAGGATATGATTTTAGACCATGCTGCGGACCTGATTTTCAGGAAGGAAAGATTCATGGACTTTATGTAAAGAATGCTAAGAATGTGAGAGCAGAAAACCTGGAAGTTACAGTTCATGATAATATGAAGGAATGGGTGGAAAAAGATATTTGCTTTGAAAATGTGATTGTGAAAGAAAAATGATTTTTTAAGAAAAAGACAGAAAACCTGATTTGAGGCCTTCTGTCTTTTTTGTTTTATTCAGTCAGGTCAGTTGGTAAATATGTATTATTTATCCTGATGTTTTAAAGCTGCTCCAACAAAGCCCTTAAACAGCGGATGTGGGCGGTTTGGACGGGATTTAAGTTCAGGATGAGCCTGCGTTCCTAAGAACCATGGGTGATTTGGCAGTTCGATCATTTCTACAATGCGATTGTCAGGAGACATACCGGATAACATCATACCGTGGTCGGTAAGGAATTTTCTGTAATCGTTGTTTACTTCATACCGATGTCTGTGGCGCTCATGAATGGTCTCTTCACCATAAAGGCCATAAGCTTTTGAACTTTTATCAAGTACACATGGATAGGAACCAAGTCTTAAGGTACCGCCGATATCTTCAATACCATCCTGATCCGGCATCAGGTGGATCACAGGATGGGTGGTAGCAGGATCTAATTCTACGCTGTGCGCATCCTTCCAGCCGATCACATCTCTTGCGAATTCTACGATGGAAAGCTGCATGCCAAGGCAGAGGCCAAGGAATGGAACCTGATGTTCTCTTGCATAGCAGATAGAACAGATCATGCCGTCGATACCACGGTCACCGAAACCGCCTGGTACCAGGATGCCGTCAACATCCCCTAACTTTTCATCAACATTTTCCGGATTTACAGTTTCAGAGTCGATCCATTTAATGTGTACCTGTGCGTGATTGGCAACTGCACCGTGCTTTAATGCTTCTACAACAGAGATATAAGCATCATGAAGCTGTGTATATTTTCCTACCAGTGCAACTGTTACATCTTTTTCAGGATGTTTCCAAGCATCGATCATAGCGGACCATTCTTTTAAATCCGGCTCCGGACATGGCAGATTTAAGCATTCGCAGGCAACCTGTGCAAGATGCTCTTCTTCCATAACAAGTGGAACCTCGTAGAGAACTTCTACGTCCAGATTCTGGAGAACATGAGTTTTCGGTACGTTACAGAATAACGCAATCTTGCCCTTAATGTTGTCATCTAATGGATGATCGGAACGGCATACAAGGATATCCGGCTGAATTCCCATTCCCTGTAAGTCTTTTACGCTTGCCTGAGTCGGTTTGGTCTTTAATTCTTCAGATGCTTTTAAATAAGGAATAAGGGTGACGTGGATGAGACAGGTGTTGCCCGGACCAACATCATGCTGGAACTGGCGGATTGCCTCTAAGAATGGCTGACTTTCGATGTCACCTACGGTACCGCCAACTTCGATGATGGCAATCTCGGTTTCATTATCATTATAATTGCGGTGGAAACGGCTCTTAATCTCATTGGTGATGTGTGGGATAACCTGTACGGTACCTCCACCAAAGTCTCCACGGCGTTCTTTCTGCAGAACGGTCCAGTAAACCTTACCGGTAGTTACGTTGGAATTTTTGGTCAGGCTCTCATCGATAAAACGCTCATAGTGTCCAAGATCGAGGTCGGTTTCAGCACCATCATCTGTGACGAAGACTTCGCCGTGCTGTACCGGGTTCATGGTACCTGGGTCGATGTTGATGTAGGGATCAAATTTCTGCATGGTAACTTTGTAACCTCTGGCTTTTAAAAGACGGCCAAGGGAAGCAGCGGTAATGCCTTTTCCAAGGCCGGATACAACGCCGCCGGTTACGAATACGTATTTTACTGGCATAGTGTGGAACCTCCTTTAGTGGTAAGATGGGTATCGGTTTTTATTTACGATTTTTTAAAAACTGATATATTATACAACTATGCAATCTATAAATCTAGGGAGTTTTTTAAAAAAAATGAAAAAATCTTAAAAAACTAAAAATCTAAAGTGGAGATGCCAGGGGAAATCCAGCCTTTATTTTCAGAATTTTAATAGTTCTTTTCTTGATTTATGTTTTGACTCCCATTATAATGAAAAAGAATAGGCTCCGGCATGTATTATGCGTGCAACAAATGCCTGTTAGAGGGAGAATTTATACAGAATGGATAATAACAACAAACAGAGTCAGAATAGTAATTGGCAGACCATTACCATGCTGGTTGTTGCGGCATTGCTGACGATCCTGATCGTAGGCTGGATGAACTCCACTGTCAATGCCAGACAGCGTCAGGAACTGACTTACAATGAATTTGTAAGCATGGTGGAAAATGGCAAAGTGGAATCCATAAGCGTCGGAAGCACCATTATTGAGGTAAAGCCAAAGGCAGATGATACAAACTATTCCCAGCAGATGAAATACTATGTAGTGCGTCTGGAAGGGGATCACCAGTTTGTAGATCGTATTTTAAAGAACGATGTGATCACAGTCAGGGAAAATAATACTTCTAATGCATTGATGATGGAGATATTAAGCTACGCACTTCCTTTCCTGTTTTTACTGTTCATTATGAATTATACGATGAAGCGTATGGGCGGCGGCGGAATCATGGGCGTTGGCAAGAGCAATGCCAAGATGTACGTGCAGAAAGAAACCGGGATCACTTTTAAAGATGTAGCAGGTGAAGATGAGGCCAAGGAGTCTTTAACAGAGATTGTAGATTTTCTTCACAATCCCGGAAAGTACACCAAGATCGGAGCAAAGCTTCCAAAGGGTGCTTTATTAGTAGGCCCTCCTGGAACCGGTAAAACTCTTCTTGCAAAGGCTGTAGCCGGTGAGGCACATGTGCCATTTTATTCCCTTTCAGGTTCTGATTTTGTGGAGATGTTCGTAGGTGTGGGTGCATCCCGTGTTCGTGACCTGTTTAAAAATGCCACAGAGAATGCACCATGTATTATCTTTATCGATGAAATCGATGCCATTGGACGCAGTCGTGACAGCCGTATGGGTGGAAATGATGAGCGTGAGCAGACCTTAAACCAGCTGCTTTCTGAAATGGATGGTTTTGACTCTACAAAGGGACTTTTAGTTCTTGGTGCTACCAACCGTCCGGAGATCCTGGATCCGGCTCTTCTTCGTCCGGGACGTTTTGACCGCCGCGTAGTTGTAGATAAACCGGACTTAAATGGACGTATCAGTATTTTAAAGGTACATTCCAAGGATGTATTATTAGATGAAACGGTAGATTTTAAGGAGATCGCTCTTGCAACCTCCGGTGCCGTTGGTGCAGACCTTGCAAACATGATGAATGAAGCTGCTATTAATGCAGTTAAAAATGGCAGAAGTGCAGTTTCACAAAAAGATCTCTTTGAGGCAGTAGAAGTTGTCCTTGTGGGTAAGGAGAAAAAAGACCGCATTATGAGCAAGGAAGAGCGACGTATCGTATCTTACCATGAGGTAGGACATGCGTTAGTCAGCGCGCTGCAGAAACATTCCGAACCAGTCCAGAAGATTACGATTGTTCCGAGAACCATGGGTGCTTTGGGATATGTTATGAATGTTCCGGAAGAAGAAAAGTATTTAAATACAAAGAAAGAATTAGAAGCAAGACTGGTTGAATTAATGGGCGGCCGTGCAGCTGAGGAGATCGTTTTTGAGACAGTTACCACCGGCGCAGCCAATGATATCCAGCAGGCTACTAATCTGGCAAGAGCTATGGTTACCCGGTATGGTATGTCTGAGAAATTCGGACTTATGGGCCTTGAAAGTCAGGAGAACCAGTATCTTACAGGCCGTACTGTATTAAACTGCGGCGACGCTACAGCGGCAGATATTGACCAGGAAGTTATGAAAATCCTGAAATATGCTTACGATGAGGCAAAGCGACTCTTAAGCGATGACAGAGAAGCCATGGACAAGATCGCAGCGTTCCTCATCGAGAAGGAAACCATTACCGGTAAGGAATTTATGAAGATCTTCCGTGAGGTAAAGGGACTGCCGGAACCGGACGAGAAGAAGGAAGCGGTCGAAGGTATTCCGGATACAGAGCATCTGGAGAAGGCAGACGCGACGGAGAGTGCTGAGGCAGGCGGCACAGAAGTGAAAGAGGATGAGGCAGAAAATACAGAAGCAGAGGGCACTGAAACTGCTTTAGAAGAAAATCCGGAGCAGACTGGTGAAGATGCTTAAGATTAAAAGTGAAAATAGATCTGCAGATTTATGAGGATATGAGGACAGTCAGAAATGGCTGTCCTTTTTGTATAAAAGTCTTGCGAATACACAGGCTTTTTTGTATAATATTATTAAAAATAACGGAAATATCTTCGATTTTTCTGAAAAGGAGGCACATTTATGGATAATCGATATGTAAAGATCTTTGCGTCAGGAAGCAAGGCACCTCTTAAGGCAACACCGGGACATTTCGCTACGAATCATGCCCATATTAATTATTATCTGGACATGACTACTTTAAAGGCAAGACTTAGCGAAGCCCAGGAGATCGCAAAGCACTTAGCGGAGCGTTTTTTGTTTGACAAGGTGGTGGATACCATTGTGTGCCTGGAAGGAACCCAGGTGATCGGAGCCTATCTGGCAGAGGAACTGACCAAGGCTGGTGTGCTTTCTACCAATGCCCACAAGACCATTTATGTGATCACTCCGGAGTATAACAGCAACAGCCAGATGGTATTCCGCGAGAATATCTTTCCCATGGTCCATGGTAAAAATGTGGTGATCCTTACGGCCGTTGTGACAACGGGACTGAGCCTGAATAAGAGTATTGAGGCGATTCAGTATTATGGCGGAAAGCTGCAGAGTGCAGCAGCTGTATTCAGTACACTGGATGAAATGAATGGATGCCCTATCACATCTATTTACAGTCCGGCAGATGTGACGGACTATATTTATTATGATTACAGAAAATGCCCGCTGTGCGAAAAGGGCGTGAAACTGGATGCGCTGGTAAATGCATATGGTTATACAACTTTAGTATAGCGCAGATGTACTAATATATGAAAGCTCTAAACGCTGTTCAGGATGTCTTTTGGACGTCCTGGATAGCGTTTTTTGTATGCCCGCAGAAAAGTAGAATAGTTTTGAAAACCGCACAGGTAACAGGCCTGAGTGGCGCAGGTTCCCTGGCTCATCAGGTTCCTTGCTTTGATCAGCCGCTTTTCCGTAATATAATTTCCAACCGTGTAGCCGGTTTCCTGTTTGAAGAGGCGCATCATGTGATAGGAGCTTAATCCGCTCAAGGCAGAGAGAGAAGCCATATCCATTGGCTCTTCTAAGTGGCTGTTGATATAAGCTAAAAGGCCGGAAATGCGGTAGTCCAGTGTGCTTTCTGTGAGGAAACCTGCCTTTGGCGAAAGAGTGATCCTGTTTAATTCAATGAGAAATTCCAGACATAGGGCTTTTGCAAGGAGAGGTGCTGCAAAATCGTCGTTTCTAAAGCTGGTATTTGCCTCTAATTTCTGTAAAAGGATCTTAAACGGAACCAGTGTTTCCCGGGAAAGGCGCAGAACCTGGGAGTGGCGGAACTGGGCGGTTTCAAAACATTTGATAAGAGGCGCTTCCTTCGTGCTGTGTTTTTCCAGAAAAGCTGGAGAAAGGTAGAGCAGGATACGTTCATATGGATGGGAGGTATCGACTACCGGCCGGTGTACCTGTCCACGGTCTACCAGGACCATGTCCCAGGGCGTCAGCGGGTAAGAGCGGCCTTCTACCACGTAGGTCACATTCCCGGAAAGAAGAATCATGATCTTTAAAAAATCGTGGTGGTGGAAGTTGTAGTCTCTTGAAGACTGGTCTTTTAAATGGAAAAGACGGAAGTCTTCTAAAAGGTAGCCCTGGGGAGCGGAAGAGGAATTATTCATGGAGTGCCTCCTGCGTTTGGAATGTTAGTTTGTACAAAGTGTAAGAGCAACAGGTCGTTTTTAATTATAATAGCACTATTTGCAATATAATACAGCATTAAATGAATATATTTGTGAAATAATGTGGCATATAATGAGATGAGATAAAGAAGGAGAGATACGATTATGCGATTAAAATTAGAGAAATATCATGGTTTAGGAAATGATTATCTGGTATTTGACCCGGAGCAAAATGGGCTGGAGCTGACACCGGAGCGGGTAAAATTGTTATGCAACCGCAATCTTGGTGTAGGTGCTGACGGTATCCTGCAAGGACCGGTTTTGAAAGAAGGAAAGATCCATATGATCATCTGGAATCCGGATGGAAGTCAGACAGAAAGCAGCGGAAACGGTATCCGCATTTTTGCAAAGTACTTAAAAGATGCTGATTATGTTCAGAAGAAAGAAATTACCGTCTATACAGCAAAGAAAGAGATTGAGATCCATTATTTAAATGAAGAGGGAACCCGTTTAAAGGCATCCATGGGAAAAGCCAGCTTTTGGAGCGACGAAGTGCCGGTGGAAGGCCCGCGCAGGGAGATCATCAACGAGACCATGGTATTTGGCCATATCCCTTATCCTGTGACCTGCCTTTCAGTGGGAAACCCACATCTGGTGATCTTGATGGATGAGATTTCAAAGGATCTGGTATGCCGCATTGGAAAATACTCTGAAAACGCAAAACAATTTCCGGAAAAGATCAATACCCAGATCATCAAGGTATTGGACCGCACTCATTTACAGACCGAAGTTTATGAAAGAGGTGCGGGCTATACATTAGCTTCCGGAAGTGGCTGTTGTGCAGCGGCTGCGGCAGCCTGCAGATTAGGACTTACAGACCCGAAAATGATCGTACAGATGCCGGAAGGGACCATGGAAGTGGAGATTCGGGAAGATGGGGAGATCTTCCTTACCGGAGATGTAGGATATGTGGGAAGCATCAGCTTAGGAAGCTGTTTTACAGAACAGCTAAAGGCAATTTAAGGTCAATATCGCCTGTTGACAAATAAAAATTCTACTGCTATATTTTTATAAAAAAGGGGGCAGTTGCAAAATGAACAGTTCACTTTGCAGCGGCCCTTTTGATAGTGTACGTCTGAAAGAAAATGCCATTGGCAGGTTCTTTCGTATGGATAAAGGCACGAAAACCGCCGGAGAGGAAGTATGGACATGAGTAAATACAGTAGAGAAGACATTATTCGCATGGTAGAAGAGGAAGATGTGGAATTTATCCGCCTTCAGTTTACAGATATTTTCGGTATCCTTAAAAATGTGGCGATCACGGCCAGCCAGTTAGATAAGGCGCTGAATAATGACTGCATGTTTGACGGTTCTGCCATTGAAGGTTTTGTACGTATTGATGAGTCAGATATGTACCTGCACCCGGATCTGGATACCTTTAAGATCTTTCCGTGGCGTCCTCAGCAGGGAAAAGTAGCCCGCCTGCTCTGTGATGTATACAATCCGGACGGAACACCGTTTATTGGAGATCCAAGGCATGTGTTGAAACGGGCGGTAAAACGTGCCGCCGATATGGGCTACACATTTCAGGTGGGACCGGAGTGCGAATTTTTCCTGTTCCACACAGATGAAGAGGGAAGACCGACCACTAAGTCTCATGAAAGAGCCAGCTATTTTGATGTTTCTCCTATTGATCTTGGGGAAAATGTGCGCAGGGATATTGTGCTGAACCTGGAAGATATGGGTTTTGAAGTGGAAGCAAGCCACCATGAGATCGCTCCGGCCCAGCATGAGATCGATCTGCAGTATACAGAGGGACTTGAGGCGGCGGATCACATTATGACCTTTAAAATGGCTGCTAAAACGATTGCAAAGCGTCATGGCCTTCACGCCACCTTTATGCCAAAGCCAAAGGAAGGGGTAAATGGCTCTGGTATGCACATTAATATGTCTCTGTCCGACAAAGACGGACACAACCTGTTTGCAGACGAAAATGATGAGCTTGGTTTAAGCCAGCTGGCTTATCGTTTTATGGCAGGTATTTTGGGACATATGAAGGAAATGACCATTCTCACCAATCCTATTGTGAACTCCTATAAGCGTCTGGTTCCGGGATATGATGCACCTATTTATATTGCATGGTCACCTACTTCCAATCGAAGCTCCCTGATCCGCATTCCGTCGCCAAGAGGGGAAGGAACCAGGATCGAGCTTCGTTGCCCGGACTCTGCCATGAACCCGTATCTGGCACTGGCTGCCTGCCTTCAGGCCGGTCTTAACGGCATTGAAAAGGAGATGGAGCTGCCCCCCTGTGTTCAGGGCAACCTGTTTGGCATGGAACCGGAAGAATTACAGAACAAGCATGTAGAGAGGATCCCTGAGACACTGGGAGATGCTATTGAGGCATACAGGGATAATGATTTTATCCGTGAAGTATTGGGAGAGCATATTTATGTCAAATATCTGGAAGCGAAGGAAGAGGAGTGGAGAGACTTCAGGGCCCAGGTCACGGACTGGGAGGTAAATCAGTATCTGTATAAGTATTGATGATCTATGAAATAATGATGCAGATTTACCGGAGGTGAGACATGTGGCTAATATAATCGTGGCATTTTCCAGGCCGGAAGATGGAAAAAGTATAAAAGGCATTCTGGTAAGAAGCGGGTATGATGTAGCCGCTGTCTGCATGTCAGGATCCCAGGCTCTTTCTGCAGCAGAGGATTTAAGCGGCGGGATCTTAGTCTGCGGATACCGGTTTGAAGATATGCTGTACGACGAACTGAGACAGTGCCTTTCTACTTCTTTTGAGATGCTGGTGCTGGCGTCCCCTTCCAGATGGAACGGGGTACAGACACAGGGGGTGGTTTGCCTCCCTATGCCTTTAAAGGTACATAACCTGTTAAGTACACTGGATATGATGGTACAGGCTCAGCAGCGTATCCGCAGGAAACTGCGCAGCCGTCCGAAAACGCGCAGTAAGGAAGAACAGGATCTGATCAATGAGGCGAAAGCTCTTCTGATGGATCGTAACAATATGACAGAGTCAGAGGCGCATAGATATATACAAAAATGCAGTATGGACAGCGGAACCAATCTGGTGGAGACATCTCAGATGATCATCAGTCTGATCCATGTATAAAATCAAATTTACGGTCGAAAGCAGAAAATGCAATCGATAAAAGATGAGGCGCAGGATGGAATTTACAAAAATGCAGGGAATCGGCAATGACTACGTGTATGTAGATTGCTTTAAAGAAAAAGTGGAATATCCGGGAGAAATATCCAAATACGTCAGCGACCGCCATTTTGGCATCGGTTCTGACGGATTGATCTTGATCTGTCCCTCAGACAAGGCAGACTGCCGTATGGATATGTACAATGCAGACGGCTCCCAGGGAATCATGTGTGGAAATGGTGTGCGCTGTGTGGGTAAATATGTGTACGATCATGGAATTGTGGATAAGGATAGGCGTACCATCACAGTGGAGACCTTAGGGGGTATTAAGACACTGGATATTCAGGTGGAAAATGGAAAAGCAGTGATACTTACTGTGGATATGGGAGAGGCAGAGCTTACATCTGAATTGCCGGAAAAGATTATGATCGACGGTACTGAGCATGAATTTACCGGTATTAGCGTTGGAAATCCCCATGCAGTTTATTTTACGAAAGGGATCGATGATCTGGATCTGGAAAGAATCGGCTCATCTTATGAAAATCATCCACGTTTCCAGCCGAACCGGGTGAATTCTGAGTTTATTGAGGTAAAGAGCAGAAACCACATTCGCATGCGTGTATGGGAAAGAGGCAGCGGGGAGACCTGGGCCTGCGGTACCGGAGCGACAGCCAGCGCCATGGCCGCTATTTTAAGGGGATTTACAGACGATGAGGTGCGTGTTTCTCTTCGCGGCGGAGATCTGCTGATCCGCTTTGACAGGGAAAGTAAGCATCTGTTTATGACCGGACCGGCAAAAGAAGTATTTCACGGAAGTATTGACATCCCGAAAGAAATATATTATGATTTATCCGAAAATAAATAAAATAATTCAGTAAAAATATACACTCTCAGGCCTTGGATCTACGACGTTGTAGGTCCGAAGGTCCTGGGAGCGTTTGCATTATGGAGGATGAAAGTATGTTTAGAGTAAATGAAAATTATTTGAAACTGCCGGGAAGCTATTTGTTTTCAACCATTGCAAAAAAAGTGGCTGCTTACCAGAAAGAGAACCCGGATAAAAAGCTGATCCGTCTGGGAATTGGTGATGTAACACTTCCTATTGCACCGGCTATCATTGAGGCTATGCACAAGGCAGTAGATGAAATGGGACATGCTGAGACCTTCCATGGATATGCGCCGGATCTGGGATATGCATTTTTAAGAGAGACCATTGCAAAGAAGGATTTTCAGGAAAAGGGATGCAAGATTGAGGCGGATGAGATTTTCGTTTCTGACGGTGCAAAGAGCGATACAGGAAATATTCAGGAGATCTTCAGCGCAGACAGCAAGATTGCAGTATGTGATCCGGTTTATCCTGTATATGTGGATACCAATGTTATGGCTGGCCGTACCGGTGAGTATGATACAGACAAAGGAACCTGGAGCAACGTGATCTATATGCCGTGTACTGCAGAGAATGGCTTTGTTCCGGAGCTTCCAAAAGAGACTCCTGATCTTATTTATCTGTGCGTTCCAAATAACCCGACAGGAACCACCCTTACAAAGGACCAGTTAAAGGTATGGGTAGATTACGCAAATGAAAAAGGCGCTGTGATCTTATATGATGCAGCTTATGAGGCTTATATTTCTGAGGATGATGTTCCTCACAGCATTTATGAGATTCCGGGAGCACGAACCTGTGCCATTGAGTTTCGTTCTTTCTCTAAAAAGGCCGGATTTACCGGTGTCCGCTTAGGATATACCGTTATCCCTAAGGATTTAAAGAGCGGTGATGTAATGCTTCATTCTTTATGGGCAAGACGTCACGGAACCAAGTTTAACGGTGCTCCTTACATTGAGCAGAGAGCAGGCGAAGCTGTTTACACAGAAGAAGGAAACAAGCAGGTCATGGAGCAGGTTGCTTACTATAAGAGAAATGCAAAAGTGATTTATGACGGATTAAAGGAAGCAGGTTATACTGTATTTGGCGGAGTGAATTCTCCCTATGTATGGATGAAGGTTGATGAAGGAATGACCAGTTGGGAGTTTTTTGATTACTTACTTTCTGAAGCAAATGTAGTAGGAACACCGGGAAGCGGCTTCGGACCAAGCGGAGAAGGATATTTCCGCCTGACTGCATTTAACAGTTATGAAAATACAGTAGAGGCTGTGGAGCGTATAAAGGCGCTGAAGCGGTAATATAATGCGCGCAGGGAAAAACAAGCGGCTGCGAAGCAGACATTTGTTTTTCACAAGCCATTAACGAACGAACCGCCTGCGAATGCAGGCAGATGAGCGCGTCAGCGCGGGTTCGTGAGTTTGGGAAGAACATTTTAAAGCACAGGAGGGAGTCTTAAATGCTCATGGATGATATCGACCGTAAAATATTAAAACTTTTGCAGGAAAATGCCAGGATGTCTTTAAAGACCATTGCAGAAAAAACCTTTCTGTCATCTCCGGCTGTTTCTGCAAGAATTGAGAAACTGGAAAAAGACGGGGTCATTGCCGGGTATCATGCCATGGTAGATCCTATGAAATTAGGGTATCATATTTTAGCTTTCATCAATCTGGATGTGATACCGGAAGATAAGCCAAAGTTTTACGCTTTTGCAGAGTCTGTGCCAAACGTACTTGAATGCAGCTGCGTAACAGGAGACTATTCTATGGTGATGAAGGTAGCTTTCCAGACTACCATGGAGCTGGATATCTTCATCGGACAACTTCAGAAATTCGGAAAAACAAGCACTCAGATCGTATTTTCCACCCACGTTGGCCCAAGAGGCGTGGATGTGGAATCCGTGTAATTTTATGGAAGAGGTTATCTGTTGATCCTTTGATCTGAAAACTAAAAAGAGTTCCTGCAGTCTGAAAGTTCAGACGGCAGGAACTCTTTTTTTTCTTTTCGTTTTAAATCTCAAATCCACGGAGTTTCAAGTAGCCTCCAGTTTGTGGTATTTTAGTATAATACTCCCTCTTCACATATTACAAAGTCCATAGTTTTGTCATGGTTTTCTGTGGGAATATCATCACACATAAGGGCAGTCCGGCAGAGGACAGCCAGTGTTCCTGTGATCTTGCCTAAATAGCGATCATAATATCCCCCACCGTACCCGAGGCGGAGTCCTTTGCGGTTGCAGGATAAACAGGGGATAAGGGCCAGATCAATCTCTTCAGGATCCATCTTCCTGCATGTATTAATGGGCTCAAGGATGCCATATTTTCCGGGAACCAGGTCACTGAAAGAATGGATCTCATATACTTCCATGATCCCTTTTGTGATACATTTTGGCACACCTGCACGTTTTCCTCTTTTAAAAATATCTTCCAGGATAGGTTTAGTATTGATCTCATCCTCTGTACCTACAAAGCAGAAGATGGTATCTGCCTTTTGATACATATCCCATGCACAGATAGTTTTAAAAATAGCTTTATCACTAAAAATGCAGCTGTCATGATCTAGTGTGTTCCGCTTTTCTTTTATGGTTTTGCGAAGCTGTTTTTTCTCAATCATAAGGTTTATTTTGTTAATAAGTTTTCAACAACGGTTTCCAGATTCTTTCTGATCGCGATATGCTGCGGACATACGGCCTCACATTTACCGCATTTGATACACTGGTCAGCAGATTTACGTCCATGGCCGCCTACCAGCCACTGTTCCTGATGAGTTGCCATTCCCTTATCTTTATACAGCGTCAGGTAATTCATGGCTGTAAAGGAGCCGGAAATACCGATATCCATGGGACAGACTTTTGCGCAGTAGTTGCAGGTGGTACATGGGATCAGAGGAATACGGGCTAATTCTTCCTGTGCTTTTTTCAGGGTATCTTTCTGGGAAGCAGTCAGTCCTGTGAATGTCTTCATATAAGAAAGGTTATCTGCCATCTGTTCTACATTGCTCATGCCGGAAAGAACGGTGATAACGCCCTCTAAGTCAGCTGCAAAACGGACAGCCCAGGAAGCAACAGATGAGTCTGGCTCAGCAGTCTTTAAAATGTCTGCAACAGATTCTGGGGGAGTTGCCAACATGCCGCCTTTTACAGGCTCCATGATGATAACCGGTTTTCCGTATTTTCTGGCTGTTTCATAACATTTTCTAGACTGGACAGCCGGATTTTCCCAGTCAGCGTAGTTGATCTGCAGCTGGACAAATTCCATTTCAGGATGCTCTGTTAAGATAGCTTCCAGTTCTTCCGGTGTAGAGTGGAAAGAAAAGCCAACATGCTTGATCAGGCCTGCTTTTTTCTTCTCCTGTACCCAGTTCCACATATCAAAACGGTCAAAGAAATCAGTTCTGGATTCGCCCAGGTTGTGGAGCAGATAAAAATCAAAATAACCTGCACCTGTCTGCTTTAAAGAAGTATCAAACTGTGCGTAAGCCTCTTCTTTTGTTGCACATTTAATCCATGCTGCATTCTTGGTGGCCAGCTGGAATTTCTCTCTGGGATAACGCTCTACCAGCGCCTGACGGATCGCATCCTCAGAACCGGCATAAGCCCATGCAGTATCAAAATAGGTAAAACCGGCACCTAAGAACATGTCAACCATCTGTTTTGTCTGTTCTATGTCAATCACGTTATCCTTTTTCGGAAGACGCATCAGACCAAATCCCAGTTTTTTAATGTCCTGACCTAAATAGTTCATACATGAAAACCTCCTTAATGAAATGATGTTGATAAAAACTTTCACTATTAGTTTAGCACTTGGAGTATACTTCAGGTCAAGAGTTTTTGACATATTTCTGCGTTTTATGATTTTATAGGAGTCTTTAATAACGCATTTTTTTCAAATAAGGCATCAGAAATAAAGCGGCTTCCCCTGTAAAAAAACCGCTGATCAGGCCGGCGATCAACAGGAACGGAAAATACCACAGGATCTGTGG
>CAVFER010000007.1:0-59245 GCA_963621525.1 bacterium
TCAAGACTCTGCGCAGACAGGGATATGGGTATCCAGATGATGAATATTTCTTCCTTAAGCTATTTGACATGAGCCGACGGAGCTATGAAAGAAATCCTAAATCCCACAAAATTTGTGATTGAGCCAAAATTTATCCCATAAAATCTGGATTTTTCAGAGATTTTACTTATTATGTGCCTGTTTCCGACCTGAAACAGGCATTTTTTTAGTTAAAAGCCTGTTTTTATCATCCCCTTTCGTTTTTGTTTTCGTAAAAAAACAATCTGCAACAACTTCAGAAACGGGAAGAAAAGCCGACCCCTTTTTTCGTATGATAACCCTATCGAAAATACAAAAGGGGGCAACACAATGAACACATTAACCATCTGTATCATTATTTTTATTCTTTCCATGTTATGTTTTGCATGGAACAGGTTTCCTATGGGTGCAACCGCTCTTGCTACCATGGTACTTCTGATCTTTACCGGCTGTTTAGACGGGAAAGATGCACTGGCAGGTTTTGCTAATACCAACAATATCGTCATCGTGACCATGTTTGTGGTAGCTGCCGGATTAAACCGTACCCAGTTCATCGATAATCTTTCCGACCGTATCGTAAAAATCTCTGGCGGTTCTTTTAAAAGAGCTTATCTGGGATATCTGATCATTGCATTTTTGCTGACCAACTTCTTAAACAGTCCGCTTTCTGTTTATGCCATTGTCTTTCCAATGTGCTTTGCAATGAGCGAGTCTTTTCATGTAAGTCCGTCTAAAACCATGTTTCCTCTGGCTGTTGTCAGCGTTGTCTGCTGCTGTGCCCTTCCGTTAAGCGCTGCGATAACTGACGCAGGTATGTTTAATGGTTATCTGGAAGGCTATGGCATTACTGAATTTTCTCTTACAGCTGTGGATTTCATGTATGCAAGACTTCCCTTGGCATTGATTGCACTTTTATGGGCTTATTTCTATGGATACAAACACGCACCAAAACAACCTATCATCCCGATTGAAGTAAAAGCACAGAAACGCTCTGAAAAGAAACCTTTAAAACCTTTTTCCGAAAAAATGGGTGTTATCATTTTCTTCGGAACCATTCTTTTACTGATCACCAAACAGTTCCATGGTATTGATAACTGGAAGATCACCCTGGCAGCAGCACTTCTCACTGTATTCTGTGGCGTATTAACAGAAAAAGAAGCGATCCAGGCAATTCCTGTATCCACTTCCTGCATCTACGTTGGCTGCCTTGCTATGGCCACTGCACTGACCAATACAGGTGCCGGTGACATTGTTGGTCAGGCTGCTTCCGTTCTCCTTGCAGGCACAAGAAATGGCTACCTGATTGGAGCTGTTTTCTTCATCGTTTCCTTCTTTTTTACACAAATCATGTTAAACAAAGCTGTATACGGCATTTTTATTCCAATTGCCATCATGACATGCCAGGCCGTAGGTGCAAACCCCATCGGACCGATCCTTTTAAGCTTCTCTGGTGCTATGTCTTCCATCCTTACTCCAATGGCAACTCCGGCAGTTCCTATGGCAATGGCAGCTGGCGGTTATGATCAGAAATCCCTTTTTAAACAGGGCTGGCTGATCTCCGTGATCCTGTCTGTGGGATATATCTTCTATGTTATGACCATTTTCCCTGCCTTCTAAAAAATCTTACAGGGAATATACATTATTTACTGGGGAGACATTTATTTATGAAAATCACAAAAATTGAAACAATACTTGCTGGTGTACGTTACCTGTTTGTAAAAGTCTATACAGATGCCGGTCTTGTAGGTTTAGGTGAATGCGGTGCCTGGTGTTATCAGGAAGCTACTGCTGAAGCGATCCATGCAATGGAGCATCACCTTATTGGCTTAGACCCTATGCAGATTGAATATATCAACAACGGACTTTCCCGCTGCATGCATTTTCGTGGCTCCATTGTTGCTGCTGCTATTTCAGGTATTGATATTGCCCTTTGGGATTTGAAAGGAAAATATTTTGGTGTACCGATCTATGAACTTTTAGGCGGTAAAGTCCGTAATAAAGCCCGTATTTATGTCAATTTCAAAGCGAATACACCAGAGGAATTTGCCCAAAAAGCATTAGATCTAAAAAAACAGGGATACACCGCAATCCGCTACTCTATGGGACATCCTCAGGATAAAACCGGACGCTGCGGCGAATCTTATTCACAGATTGTTTTCCGTATGGAACAACAGCTGTCAGCAATACGTGAAGCTGTTGGCTGGGATATGGATATTGCCATTGAATGCCACAGAGGCATGCGCCCGTCAGAAGCGATTGAATGCGGAAAAGTTCTGTCAAAATATCATCCTTACTTTTATGAAGACCCTATCCCGGATAATTTATCCGCTATGACTAAACTGATCGACAGCGTTGATGTTCCTGTTGCTACCGGGGAACGATTTATCAATCTTATGGAATTCGAAGATCTGATGAGCGCCTCCAAAGTTGCCTACATCCGTCCAGATATGTGTGTAGCCGGAGGTATTACCGCTGGTAAGAAAATTGCAGGAATGGCAGAAAGCCGTCAGGTCTATGTGATCCCCCACAATCCACTTGGACCTGTTTCCACTGCCGCCTGCCTCCAGTTAGATGCCTGCATTCCTAATTTTGAGATCCAGGAATATCCTGTGGATGACCATGGACACTGCCGCCTTGACGCAGAAATGAAAAAGCCATTTGAAATTGAAAATGGTTATATTAAGATTCCTGACGGACCAGGACTTGGTATCGACCTGATTGATGATATTGATAAAATTTACCCATTTACCGGTCGATATGGCTCCTTTGTCCGACATGAAGATGGTTCTATCTTAGACCGTTAATTTAATTTTTGCTAACCTTTTTTCTTTCTATTTTTATAACAGCCGAAAACCCCGGAAAACCAGCACAACTTGTGTACCGTTTTTCGGGGTTTTCATTTTCAGTATTACTTATGCAAATTATCTATTACTGTGCATTTTCCATCTTTGCTGCCATCTTCTGGGCAATCACGATCAGTACAATGGCTGCAACTGCTAATACTGCAGAACCGATGAAGCCCATGGTGTACTGTCCGGTGGTGTCGTAGAAGTAAGCACTGATCTTAGGTCCTACGAAAGCGCCGATACCATAGCCGATGAAGATCAGTCCGTAGTTACGGTTGTAGAACTTGGAACCGAAGATCATACGTACCATTGGGGCGAATACTACTAACAGTCCGCCGAAGGAGAAGCCTACTAAAACGATGCATACGATAAAGTATGGAAGTGTGGTTGCCTGTGTCAGCATTAACATGGAAGCTCCATTGATGACCATTAACAGGATCAGGCTCTTCCAGCCCTTTAAGAAGTCGTAAATGAAACCAAATCCAATACGTCCACACATATTAGCCAGTGTCATAATGGATACACATAATGCAGCGGTCATTGCAGTCTGGCCAACCTGACGCTGTGCGATCGGGCTTGTGAAGGAAACCATCATGGTTCCAGCTGCATTTGCGAAAATGAACATTAATAACAGTACCCAGAATACAGGGGTCTTAACCATATCACCCATGCTGTAGTCTTTTGTCTTTAATACCTTAGCCTGCTCAGCTGACGGTTTCCAGCCTTCTGGAGTCCAGCCTTCCGGACAAGGAACGATCATTGCTGCTGCAATACCAACGCCAATCAAGAATACGATTGCCAGGATACGGCAAGTCATCTGTGCACCTACATGGTCAATCAGGGTCTGAGCGATCGGGCTCATGATGAATGGACCGCAGGAAGCACCAGCCTGAACCAGACCGGAAATAGAACCGGAACGATCAGGGAACCACTTTAATGCGGTAGGAAGGCATGCCGGATAGATCATACCGCCGCCGGCACCAGCCATTAATCCGTAGAAGATATACAGCTGTGGAATGCTGGAAGCAAAACCGGTTAAGAACCAGCCGCCTGCGAAAAGGCAAAGACCAATGTAAATGGTTTTTCTCGGACTGATCTTCTCAGCTAAGGAACCACCGATGAAACCAACGAAAGAGTAGGTAAACATGTAAATGGTGTATGCAAGAGCGAATGCGGAATCGCTCCATCCAAACTTGGTTGTTAACGGGATACAAAACAGACTGAAGTAAGCAGTGGCAGAGGTAAATAAGCTCTGCAGCCATACGCCGGCAAACACTTTCCAGCGGGTTGCTTTTGTGATATTCATATTCTAAACTCTCCTTAAAAATGTGACTTATAAAACTTTATGCATTTGCCTGTTCCGCAAGTTTGTGACGTTCATCTAAGACTTTC
This sequence comes from bacterium, assembly GCA_963621525.1. Classification (GTDB taxonomy): domain Bacteria; phylum Bacillota; class Clostridia; order Lachnospirales; family Lachnospiraceae; genus Enterocloster. The sequence continues at coordinate 4,257 of CAVFER010000007.1, forward strand.
ATGATGCCATCATATTCACGGTCCAGTTTATAAAACAACAGCAGTACCAGAATGGCGATAAATACAAATAATGGCGCATAATAGAACATGATGCGGATGCCTTTCATGGCAGTTTCACTCTGCACTGCCAGCTTGCCGTCATATCCATAAGCTCCCAGTACCCAGCCGATGACTGCAGAGGCAAGAGCGGAACCAACACGGACACCTAAGGATGCAGCAGAATATACAAAACCTTCTGCACGGGTACCTGTCTTGTACTCTCCGTACTCAATACTGTCTGCGATCATACCAAACTTGGTAGCGGAAATACATGCAACACCCATTCCACGAAGGATCAGCCCTAGGTACATAAGTCCCATGGACTGCTCCGCAAACAGGATCAGGACAACCTGTCCTGCAATCCCCAATCCCGCGCCTCCGTAAAGAGCTACATTACGTTTTCCGATTTTCTGTACAACTGGGATCAGAAACAGCGGAACCAGGATGGATGCGAATGTGGAACACATCATCATGGTCTTATTGTAACCTGCGTCCTGCATAACATATTTTGCAAAATACATGTTCATGCCGTAAAGACTGGTCATTGCAGTATAGAAAATGTTGACCATCAGCATGATGAACCAATATTTGTTTGCAAACAGGATCTTCACTCCCTGTAATAAAGATAAGGAAGATTTTTTTCCTGTTTTCTGTTCCATAACACCGGAACCAACACGCTCTTTACATCCATAAAATGTGATTAAGAACAGTACGATAGAAACGATTCCTACTAACAGGAATGTCTTCTGCCAGCCGGCCGGTCCGCCGCCAAACCTTTCTACCAGATCCGGTGCATAGGAGCTGATCACGAATACGCCTAAGGCTCCCAGGCTTGCGCGGCTGATAGAAAGAAGTGCTCTTTCGTTCTGTTTGTTTGTCATAACGCTGCTTAAAACACCGTATGGTACGTTCATGGAAGTAAAAATACAGGTTGCCATCAAGTTATAGGAAATAAATGCGTATATAACCTTTCCTGTTTCACTAAAGTTTGGTACTGTAAACAACAGCACACAGCCGATACAGTAGGGAATTACCATCCATAATAGCCAGGGCCTCGCTTTTCCCAGTGGTGAATGGACATTTTCAATGATATATCCCATCATCATATCGGAGATACCATCAAAGATCTTGCTGATCAACAGCACCGTTCCTACTGTAGCTGCACTGATGCAGGCCACATCTGTATAAAAGAAAACAATGTAAGAACCGATCGCTCCATAAATGAAGCAGAAGGAGAAATCTCCCAGTCCATAGCAAAGATACTCCATCAGATCAATCTTGTTTCTCTTTGATACATTTTTAAAACCAAAATTACCCATTATTCTTTTGTCCCCAACTTCTGTATACTTTCATTCATGGACATGCCATCATCTGACAGCATGTCCATTTTATTCAGTGATTAGCACTGAAGAGTTCCCAGATCCAGGGCAACATCTCTGCCATTGAACTTGCCGGCTGCGCGGCTGGTTCCAAGCCAGTAAACCATATCAGAAATATCTTCAACATCCAAGAAAGGAACACCTGCGTACATTTCCTTGTAATCTTTGAAGTTCTTTCCAGTCAGCTCGTTGATGAACTCTACATAGCTCTGAGTCTCGCACATTGGAGTCTTAACCTTGGTTGGACAGAGAGCATTAACAATGATTCCCTTGCTTCCGACTTCTTTTGCCAGGGTCTTGGTCAGACCTAAAACGCCCCATTTAGCCATGCAGTAGGTAGCTAACTTTGGTGTTCCGTAAAGACCGCTGGTAGAAGAGATGTTGATGATTCTTCCGAATCCCTGCTTTAACATGTACTGTGTTGCGTACTTGTCAGTTCTCCAGGTACCGATCAGATCGATGTTGATAACCTTCTCTACCTGCTCATCTGTCAGTTCCCAGGTATTTCCAAAGTTGATAACACCTGCGTTTGCAATAACTACATCTAAGCGTCCGAACTTCTCCCATGCTTTTGCAAATAAGTTCTCCATATCAGGCGTGCTGCAGATATTTGCCTTAACAGCTAAAACGTCAGCGCCTAATTCATTTAATTCCTTAATGGTTTCCTGGAATCTTTCATCTTCCGGATCCAGCATATCTGCCAGAACTACGTTAAATCCGTTCTGTGCATACTTAACTGCATGGGCACGTCCCTGTCCCATAGCTCCTCCGGTGATCAATACTGTTTTCTTCTGTTCACTCATGACCTTTTTCCCCTTTCACTTTTATAAGTGGTTTAATGTGTTTGTTATTTTTTTAACTTGCTTATCTGTCACTACTATAACTATTAAAGTGGTTTTAAGGTCAAGTTGGATTTTTGTACAAAAAATGCAGAGTGTTTTTGTGCACTCTGCGTAATTATTTTTCAATGAGCTTGTAGGATTCTTAACAATGATAGTTCTTTCATCTATCAGTTTCCATTTTTTTCCTATTCTCTCCTATGCTTCTTTAATAGGAAACCACACAATATGCCAGTTAAAATACTCCTCTTCCGGCTTAGTCATGCACGCTACCTGAGTTACAATATCCCCTGCAAGGCTTAATCCATTCTGCTTTAAATACCGGAAGCCCTCCTGTAAGCTCTCCAGTGACAGATACTTCCCCGACCGGGACGGAACACAGGTATGGACACAGGGACAAGGCGGATAATACTGCACCAGGTCTGACTCTTTTACATTTAAGAATTGTGCATACTCTTCCCGAAGACCCATGCCAAAATCAAACTCTGATTCACCATCTTCAATATTTTTCTGATAAAACACCGCACATGAGAAGACAAAAGGTTCTTTTTCCGTCCATTCTGAGATGAGATCCAGCTGTTCCTTCTTCTTAAATAAAGTATAATTTTTCTGAGTATTCATGCGGTAAATACCCGGTCGTTCCTCAATCCGAAACTTTCCAACACTTTCCTTTGCGTCCTGAAGGATCTGCTGACTCTGCCTGATCCTCTTTAAAAGGTTCATCTGACGGATGATCTCCTGCTGAATCATCTCCTCTTGCCCAACCATTTTCCCCTGTATTTCCCCCAATTCATGGCTTCTGAACAATTCAGCCACCTCTTCTAAGGAAAAGCCATAGTTCTGATAGTGTCTGGCCCTTAAAAGCATGTGAAAATCCCAGGTATTATAATATCTGTAGCCTGTTTCCGGGTCACGGACCGGACTGATAATATTTCTGCTCTCATAATACCGGATCGCCTCCGCCGAGATCCCCAACAATTTTGCCATAGTTCCAATGCTGTACTTCTGATACATTTTCTTTCCCCCCTGAATATTGTAATGTCCTCTATACTGCTTTTTTACATGTTAGACACAATCTTCACAACTGTTTACATTTCAAACTCTCAAGCCCCTTGAAAGATTTTTAACAAGAATATAGCAAGTATACCATATTTCTTCAGAAAAATGTCATACTTTCATCACAACTAACATGGTATACTATAATGCGTCCAAAAGAAAAACAAGCGACACCGCAGGTGGCATTTGTTTTTCTTAGACCATTAACGAACGAACCGTCTGCGATAGCAGACAGTAAAGCGCGTTAGCGCGGGGTTCGTGAGTAACCTCAAGAAAGGAGTACCCCCATGAAACGACTACCCGCAGGTATCACTTCCGTCCTGCTTTCCCTTACAATGACACTGACTCCCTGTTCTATATCGGCACTGGCTGCCCAGGAAAACAGCCGGGATTTTTCGCTTTTTTTCAGCGGGCCCGGCGTACAGAATATTTCTTCTGGTGATGAATACAGCGAATATCAGTGGGCTCTTCACAATACAGGACGGCTCCGCAGAACAGAAAAAGTGTTAAATATTAAAACATTAGACCATATTTACCTCCACTACGGTGAAAACGGCATCGATGATATTGCACTTCCGCCTTTAGGACCTGACAATTTCGAATCCATTAACACCGACGCTGTGGCAAACATTGATATTAATATTGAAGATGCATGGAAAACATACAGCGAAACAGAAAATAAACGTACCGTTACCGTGGCTATCATCGATACCGGTATCGACACCACCCACTCCGACCTGAAAGACTCCATCTGGGTCAATGAGGACGAGATACCCGGAGACGGCATTGACAATGACGGAAACGGCTATGTAGACGATGTAAACGGCTGGAATTTTATTGCAAACAGCAATGAAGTCTGCGTTGGAGAGGAAGACAGCCACGGAACCCATGGAGCCGGCACCATTGCAGCAGCCTGGAATAATGGCGGCATTGCAGGCATTGCAGACAATACTCACATTAAGATCATGGTATTAAAGGCCTTAGGCGGTTCTGATGGCAAGGGTTCCCCGGAAAGCGTTATTGAAGCCATAAAATACGCAGAAGCCAATGGTGCTGATATCTGCAATCTAAGCTTCGGCTCCAGCAACTGCACATCCGAATTTGAAGCAGCCATCCGTGATTCCAAAATGCTCTTTATAGTAGCTGCCGGAAATGGAAACCAGTACCAGATTGGTTACGACATTGATAAGTCTCCTGTCTATCCGGCAAGCTTACCTTATGATAATGTGATCACAGTAGGAAATCTGCTTTTTAACGGCCACTTAGATGAAAGCTCCAATTACGGCACTACTTCTGTAGACCTGGCAGCTCCCGGAACCTATATCTTAAGCACCATTCCCGGCAATTCCTACGCCTATATGAGCGGAACCTCCATGGCAGCTCCTATGGTAACAGGCGCGGCTGCCCTGATCTACTCTGCAAGGACAGATCTAAGCCTTCAGGACGTAAAAACAGCCATTTTATCAACGGTACATAAATTAGCCCCATTAAAAGGCAAAACAGCCACTGGCGGCATGTTAGATGTATCTGCTGCCATCAAATGGTCAAAGCAATAAAAACTTGGAAATCTTCATCATCTGCCAATGGCAGGTGTATATCATAAAAATACCCGGACGTATATATCTCGCCCGGGTATTTTTGCGTTTGATCAACCAATATGTTATCAGTGCACTTTTAATATCCAAAAAACGCGCCCCCGAAGGGGCGCGCCACATACTTATCTTATCTAAATTACACTGGATAAGCCTTATTCTCTTTATCAGCTACAGCAGCATCTACTTTCTTCTGCTGAGCATCTCTGTACTGGAAGAACTCCTTGGCAACATTTGGGAACAGAGCGTAGCTTAATACGTCCTCATCCTGCTGCTTCCACTGAGCGCATTCCTTCTCGAACTGAGGCATCTGAGGTGCAATTAAATCTGCAGGTCTGCAGGTAATTGGAGTCTCATCGCCGATGATCTTCTTCTGTACTTCTGGATTAAATGGCTTAACAGTCTGGCCAAATTCACCAAGCATGATCTTCTTGGATTCCTTTGGAACCATCTTGTAGCGTTCTCCCATTAATACGTTAAGAACTGCCTGAGTACCAACGATCTGGGAAGAAGGTGTAACCAGAGGTGGTTCACCGAAGTCTTTACGTACTCTCGGGATCTCCTCCAGAACCTGCTGATACTTGTCTTCCTGTCCAGCTTCCTTTAACTGGCTAACCAGGTTGGAAAGCATACCGCCAGGTACCTGATACTGCAGAGTCTTGATGTTTACGCCTAATACCTTCGGATTTAACAGACCAGTCTTTAATGCTTCCTCGCGGATTGGCTGGAAATGAGCAGCAATCTCACCTAAAAGCTTCTGATCATATCCTGTATCATATGGGGTACCACGGAAGGTCTCTACCATAACTTCAGTTGCCGGCTGGCTGGTACCAAGTGCCAGTGGAGACATTGCACAGTCAATAATATCGCAGCCTGCTTCTACAGCCTTCATATAGGTCATGGAAGCAACACCGGAAGTATAGTGTGTGTGCAGGTCGATTGGAAGTGTGGTTCCTTCTTTCAGAGTCTTGACTAACTCAGCGGCCTTGTATGGAGTTAACAGACCTGCCATATCCTTGATACACAGAGAATCAGCGCCCATGTCTTCGATTCTCTTAGCAATATCTCTCCAGTAATCCAGAGTATAAGCATCACCCAAGGTATAGCACAGAGCGATCTGCGCATGTCCTTTTTCCTTCTTGGTTGCCTTTACAGCAGTTTCCAGATTGCGGATATCGTTTAAGCAGTCAAAAATACGAATGATATCGATACCATTTGCAATAGATTTCTGTACGAAATACTCTACTACATCGTCTGCGTAGTGATTGTATCCCAGAATATTCTGTCCACGGAACAGCATCTGCAGCTTCGTGTTCTTAAAACCGTCTCTTAACTTTCTTAAACGATCCCACGGATCCTCCTTTAAGAAACGCAGGCAGGCATCAAATGTAGCGCCTCCCCAGCACTCTACTGCGTGGTAGCCAACTTTATCCATCTTGTCTACGATTGGCAGCATCTGCTCTGTAGTCATTCTGGTAGCAAGTAAAGACTGATGAGCGTCACGAAGGACGGTTTCCACGATCTTTACTGGCTTCTTCTCTATCTCTGCCATAGTTTAAATCCTCCTTATAGGCATCCGGCCTGCAAACAGGACCGGATGCAGTAAATGTTGGTTTTTATACACCGAAAATTGCCATAAAGGTACCAGCTGCTACTGCAGTACCGATAACACCTGCAACGTTTGGTCCCATTGCATGCATCAGCAGGAAGTTGGTAGGATCATATTCAGCACCAACCTTCTGTGATACACGGGCTGCCATAGGAACTGCAGATACACCTGCAGAACCGATCAGTGGATTGATCTTTCCGCCGGTTACCTTGCATAAGATTTTTCCTAAGAGAACGCCGCCGATGGTTCCTACACAGAATGCTACCAGACCTAAAATAACGATCTTAATGGTAGTTGCGTTTAAGAATGCCTCTGCACTGGTAGTTGCACCTACAGAAGTACCAAGCAGGATAACAACGATGTACATCATTGCATTAGAAGCGGTTTCCTGCAGCTGTTTTACAACGCCGCACTCACGGAACAGGTTACCTAACATCAGCATACCTACTAATGGAGCAGTAGATGGCAGGATCAGGCACACAACAATAGTAACGATGATCGGGAATAAGATCTTCTCCAGCTTGGACACAGAACGAAGCTGGGACATTTTGATCTTGCGCTCCTTATCAGTGGTAAGAAGCCTCATAAATGGCGGCTGAATAATCGGAACCAGAGCCATGTAAGAGTAAGCTGCAACAGCGATCGGTCCCATGATCTGGGTCTGTCCTAACTTACTGCAAAGGAACAGGGAAGTAGGGCCGTCTGCACCACCGATAATGGAGATACAAGCTGCTTCTTTTCCTGAGAATCCTAATAAGATTGCAAAGAAATATGCAGAGTAAATACCTAACTGAGCTGCAGCACCCATCAGGAAGCTGATCGGGTTTGCGATCAGCGGACCGAAGTCTGTCATAGCACCTACGCCCATGAAGATCAGGGACGGAAGGATACTCCACTCATCAAGTGTAAAGAAGTAGTACAGCAGACCACCTACGCCGTTGGAAGTTTCTTCCGGAGAATACATGATATCCGGATAGATATTTACCAGTAGCATACCAAATGCGATCGGAATCAGCAGCAGTGGCTCAAATCCCTTAGCAATAGCCAGGTATAAGAATACCAGCGCCACACCGATCATAATGTAGTTTCCTGCAGTCAGATGAAAAAACGCCATCTGACCAAGCAGGTTTGATACCAAATTGCCAAAATCCATAATGTTACCTCCATAATGGAATCCTTAAATCAAGAGATCCATCTTGTTGACTAGTTCAGAGTAGCTAAAACAGCACCAGATTCAACTGAATCGCCGTTTGCTACATTAATGCTGGCAATTGTACCATCCTCAGGAGCAACGATATCGTTCTCCATCTTCATAGCTTCCAGAACCAGAACAACTTCGCCCTTCTTTACTGCCTGTCCTACAGAAGCCTTAACTGCTACTACCTTACCTGGCATTGGAGCGGTAACTTCAACGGAACCTGCTGCGCCTGCCGGTGCTGCTGCCGGAGCTGGAGCTGCTGCTGGTGCAGGCGCTGCTGCCGGTGCTACTGGTGCTGCAGCTGCTGCTGCGCCTTCTTCAACGGTTACTGCATATGCTTTTCCATTTACTGTAATGGTATATGTCTTCATAGTTTGTTTCCTCCTACTTGTTGTATAAGCACATAGGTTTTCTAACCTGAATGTGCAGTGATTATCTTCCCAGACCTACACGGCGGATAGAGCGTACTATCAGACCGTTTGATGTAGCGCTGCCTTCATATGCTGCGATGGCAGCAGTCATAACCGCTACTAACTCTGCATCATCAGAAAGATCAGGACCGGTTACTGCAGGTGCTGCTGCTACTGGCTTAACAGCCGGTGCAGGTGCTGCCTTGGGTGCAGGTGCCGCTGCTTTCTTTTTTCCTTCTTCCCATGCATGAATATATTTGAAGCATGAGATGAGAAGGCTGATGAAGATCAAAACAAGGAATACAGTACCGATACCAATAATGGTATATACTGTAGCTGTCTTCAACAGGGTGCCCAGAGATGTATCTTCTACCACACCTGCGGACATATCTGTAAACTCAGCCTGGATCTGCTGGGTAGCCATATTGATGTTCATCACATATTTCTTGGTTCCCTCGGTAAAATCAACTGGGATCACAACGGTATAGCTTCCATCTGCCAGAAGGACAACAGAACCTTCATCCATGTTTACCTTCTTTAAATCGCCCATGTCCTCTCTGGCTTCCAGCTGAGCTTCATAAATAGAAGCTGTAGACTCATCACCGGTTGCCTCTGCCAGAGTTTTCTGAACGATCAGCTGATCCTTTGGCACGCCTAAAGTCTGCGCTGCAGAAAGCAAAATGGACTGAGCCATTGAATCATCTACAGGAGTTCCGTCCATGCTGATGGTGGAACCGTTTTCTGCGTCCTGCTTAGAGGAGCAGCCAGAAAGGCTTACCAGGCAGGCGGACAGAAGAACTGCTGCTGCCATTCTCTTTACAAATCGTCTCATATACATGTCACCTCTCTTTAAACCGTGCCATGCTTCTTGGAAGGACGGTCCTCACTTTTTGTGTACAGCATCTCAAAAGCGGCGATCACTCTCTGACGGGTTTCTTCTGCCTTGATGATGTCATCTACATAACCTCTCTTTGCAGCAGCAACTGCACCGGACTGCAGAGCGGTATATTCAGCGGTTTTCTCTTTGATCACTGCCACTGCATCGTCAGCAGCTTCGATCTCTTTTGCATACATGATCTTAACAGCTTCTGCCGGATCCATAGTTCCGATTACTGCATTTGGCCATGCGTAAACGATGTCTGTTCCCAGACTCTTGCTGCCCATGGTAAGACCGGCACTTCCCAGTGCATTCTTAACAACAACAGTTACCTTTGGAACGGTTGCGTCAGCATATGCATAAGTCAGCTTTGCAGCTGCTTTGGCAATCTTTTTCTCGCTGCACATAGTTGCGTGATAACCCTTTACGTTTACCATAGTCAGAACAGGAATGCTGAACGCATCGCAGAAGTTGATGAAATCGGTTGCCTTCTCACAGCCCTTACTGCACAGTGCTGCCTCGATATCTTTTGCCTTTTCACCGTTCTCGTATACTTCTGTACGGTTGGCTACACAACCTACTGTGCTTCCATTTAAACGGATAAATCCGGTCACCATAGAAGCTCCATAGTTCTTCTTAACTTCCATAAAGAAGTTATTGTCAGAGATCATCTGTAAAGCTGCAGCAGTATCTCCCGTATATCCTTCGATACCAGCACACATACGATTTAAATCGTCTGTGCAGTCAGTTTCAGACAGGTCTTCTTCATTGTTAGAAGGCAGGATAGATACCAGTGTACGGATCTGAGATAATACAGACGCTTCATCACCTGTAAAATCAACCAATCCAGCCTCTTCTGCCTGAAACTTAGCGGAAGAAGTATCACATTTTGCCTTGTAATTGCCCTCCAGGGCATTTGGGGAATTAACAAACAGTTTTGCAGATGCATCCTCCATAAAGGTGAAATCTGCCATACCTGCTGAAACAGCCATACCGCCGCCACAGGTACCGAAAACTGCCATAATCTGAGGAATTACTCCAGATGCCATTGTCTGGCTTAAATACAGCTTGCCAAATCCATCCAGTGCATCCGTTGCTTCCTGAAGACGCAGTCCTGCACAGTCTACCAGACCAATAACAGGTGCTCCCATCTTCATAGCCATAGAGTAGATATTGCAGATCTTCTTTGCATGCATCTCACCCATGGAACCGCCCAGTACAGCAGCATCCTGGCTGTATACATATACCAGGCATCCGCCGATGGTACCGTAACCGGTAACTACACCGTCAGCCGGTGTTTCCTGCTCAGTCATATTAAAGTCAGTATTTCTAGCCGCAATATAGGCTCCGACTTCAACAAAACTGTTCTCATCAAGCAGGGCTGCAATACGGCTGCTTGCTGAAGTTTGTGCTGAATTACTCATTTTCCAGTCCTCCATCATTCTTAAGTTTACAGTATTTAGCGGAAGGCACATAAAACCTGTGTCTCCTTATAAAATACAGAAATATTGCCGTTTATATTATAGTGATTTTTTTGTCAAATGGCAAGTGTTTCCTTTTATTAAAAATGGTTTATTAATAAATTTTAAGGCAAAAAAATGCCACCTCTCCTGCCGCGAGTCGTTTTCACTATACCGCAGGAGAGATGGCAGGTAAATCTTACTTAATAAAGCTTACATGCTTGCAGATTTCTTCGTAAACTTTTTCTTTCCGTTCATTGAACACAACCTTGTTTTCTTCAAACAAGTTCCTTCCTTCTGCATCGATGGATACGATCAATGGTCCGAATTCCTTTACACGACAGTTCCATAAGGTCTCTGGCATTCCCAGATCACGCCACTCTGCGCGGACGATTTCTTCTACCTCAGTTGCTGCTACTACTGCATTTCCAGCAGGAAATACACAATGAATGGCCTTAAAATTCTTGCACGCATATTCGGTATTTGGTCCCATACCGCCCTTTCCTACAATCACTTTTACGCCGGTCTGTTCTACGAATTCCTTCTCAAACTTCTCCATGCGCATACTGGTGGTCGGTCCTACAGAAACCATTTCAAATTTGTCATCTCCTAAAGGACGGATGATCGGGCCTGCATGGAAAATAGCATTATTTCTTACATCTACAGGCAGTGGTCTGTGTTCTTCTACCAGACGGCGGTGAGCTACGTCACGGCAGGTAGTTAAATTACCATTTAGATAAATAATGTCACCTATATGGATATCTTTTAAATCTTCGTCACTGATTGGTGTTGTTAAAATTTTCTTTCCATCTTTGATCTCTAACATTATAAAGTCACCCCCGAATGAGTTGTAATTGTATAGTTAAGGTCCTTATCGAAAATAATGTGGCCGCGGCGGTGAGACCAGCATCCTACGTTTACTGCTACGCCAATAGTAGATGGATGTCTTGCGGTATTTTCAATATGTACGCCCATAACAGAGTATTTTCCGCCCATTCCCTGTGGTCCAAGGCCGATCTCATTGATGCCGTCTTCCAACAGCTTCTCCATGCTTGCAGCTCTCTCGTTTTCATTATGGCTGCCTAAAGGACGCATGAGAGCTTTTTTAGAAAGAAGAGCTGCTGTTTCTACAGAAGTTGCAACACCAACGCCAACTAACAGTGGAGGACATGCATTTAATCCATAAGAAGTCATAACATCCAGTACGAAACGGGTAACACCTTCATAACCTGCACCTGGCATTAATACCATAGCTTTTCCAGGAAGTGTGCAGCCGCCGCCTGCCATGTATGCGTAGATCTCACATTTGTCGCTGTTTGGAACGATGTCCCAGAATACAGTAGGAGTTCCCTTACCAACGTTCTTACCAGTGTTGTACTCATCAAAAGTTTCTACACTGTTGTGGCGAAGAGGAGCATCTACCGTTGCTCTTATAACAGCCTCTTTTAACAGTGCTTCCAGATCATCGATCAGCGGGAATTTAGTTCCGCACTTTACCCAGAACTGAAGGACACCTGTATCTTGGCAGGAAGGACGGTTTAATTTCACTGCCAGATCCTGATTGCGCTTCATGGTCTGATAAATCACTTTTGATAATGGGCTGTCTTCCTCTTCTGCCAGTTCATCTAACTTGGCAATGATGTCGTCTGGCAGTTTCTTACCGATATGGGCAACAAAATGCGCCATATAATTGGTAAGCTGCTCTACCTGTTCTGTTCTGCTCATGTTTAAGCCTCCTTAAATAATATATAATGAGTGTTCATTTTTTAGTTGCTTATTAACTGTCCCGCATATAGGTTACGGGAAAAATGGAAATGCAATTGGAAGAATGATCATGCTGACTATGGTCGCGATCACGATCAGTGGCAGTCCTGCCTTTGTATAATCTAAGAAAGTGTAACCGCCTGCTCCAAGTACCATGGTGTTTGCCGGCATTCCAATGGGTGTTGCATATGCACAGGAACCGCCGATAACGCAGGCCATAAGTACCGCTCTTGGATCTGCCCCCATTCCCTGTGCAATGGAAACACAGATGGGAACTAAAAGTGCTGTAGTTGCTGTATTTGACATGAAGTTTGTCATGATACAGCAGAGCATAAATACTGCAAAAGTTAAAACATAAGGTGATGGATTTTCACCTAACAGGTGCATTACCTGTTCTGCTACCATTTCACCAGCGCCTGTTTTTTCAAGGGCCGATGCCAGTGAAAGAGTTCCACCGAATAAGAAAATGGTTTTCAGATCAATGGAATTTAATGCCTGTTTTTCGGAGATAACACCGGTAAGGATCAGTGCCAAAGCTCCGATGCAGCCTGAAACATACAGCTTAATGCCGATCTGTTTTTCAAAGATCATAGCCAGTAAGGTAAGCACCAGGATCACCAGTGAAAGCTTCTGCTTCCAGGCCGGTACATTACTGTAGTCAGCTGTGGTATCAAAGGCCCCGTCATCTTTTGGCTGTCTGTCCGGTAAAAGCTTCATTCCCAGTGTGGTGTAAAAAAGGACACCAAAGACAAGGATCGGAAGTCCCACAATGGCATATTCAAAAAATCCAAAGCTAAGTCCGATCTCTGCTAAAGCACTCTGGGCGATCATGTTGCCCGGCGCTCCGATCAGGGAAAGGTTGCCGCCCATAGCTGCTGCAAATACCAATGGCATCAGCAGTCTGGATCGAGAATAACCGGATTTTGCTGCAATACCGATCACAACCGGGATCAGTACCGCTGCTGTACCAGTGTTTGAAAGAACACCGCTCATCGCACCTACAAGGATCATAACCGCTGCGATCAGCATTCTTTCCGATCTTGCAAATTTTGTAACGATACCGCCGATCTTGTTGGCCATACCCGTTTCAAAAAATGCGCCGCCTACAATAAACATTGCTACAAAGAGAATTACGTTGCTGTCAATAAAACCGGCAAATGCCGTCTTTGCATCCAGGACCCCGGTAACCACCAGACCTATACAGACGATCATGGAAGTTACCCCCAGCGGGATCTTCTCCAGTACGAACATAACGATTGCAAACAAGAGAAACAGGATGGTTATTGTTGATGGATTCATAAACTCCCCCTTGGTTTTATAAAGCTGTATGAAATTGTTTTGCAGCTGCTGTCCTGGATCATTACTTTTGTTTTATATCTTGTATTTGATATTTTATATTTAATAATGTATCCATTTCATGTTTTTATAATAGAACAGAACGCTGTAATTGTCAATAGCAATTTATCAATTCAGCGTTCTGCCTATTCTTTTTGATATTTTATTGTGCATATATAACAAATAAATATCCATCTCTACTGATATCTGGTCAATACATCATTCATGCTTCGGATAATATGAAATACCATCTTCTCTCCTGACAGTTTCGGATCCCTGCTTTCAAGAGCTGCCAATATCTGCCTATGCTCCTCCTGGGAATTTCTGGCGTACTCTTCTTCTGTGGACTTTAACCCCATGGAAAGACCGTTCCACATCTCTGACAGCATTGTTTTTAGCTTTTCATTTCCTGCTGCTGTCCAGATCTCATAGTGGAAGGACTGGTTATAGTTGGAATAACTGCTGGAATCCTTTTTCTCCAGAGCCTCATCTGCCATTTCCAGACAGTTTCGTATAGCAGAAGGATCCGCTTTTCTCTGGCAACAGAGCACACAGGCTGCACTTTCTAACGCCGCTCTGATCTCATAATGTTCCCGGATCGTTGTTTCATTTAAACCAAGAACGGTAGCTCCCTTGTTCTGTTTTAAGTCGATCAGACCATCTCTTGCCAGGATCTGAAATGCCTCACGCACCGGGGTGACAGATACTCCCAGCTGCTGGGCAGTAGACTCCAGCGTAATGACCTCTCCTTCTCCTATCTGCTTGGAAATAATGGCCTTGCGCAGCGCAGAAGCTACACGTTCTCTCGCCGGCAGCAATTTGATCGGTTTTAATGTAACCATAAATATTCAATCCCTTCTTTACTTTTCCATACCATATATACCATTAAACTTCAAAGAACGGCAGACAAGCTCATGATCCTGCTGGCCTACTGTCCCCTGTGAATGGCAGCCAGTTTCACTGCCATTTTCTCAAAATATTCCTCCAACTGGTCTGCTCCATCTTCCTTCTTTCCAGCCTTCCAGTTTCTGATACTTTCCTCTAACAGAATTTCTTCCTCTGCCTTTTCCTGAACAGCTCCCCAGACTCCTTCCGGATTCCGCCTGGATATAACAAAATACAGATAAATCTCCGTTATGGTCTCCAGATTCTTCCTTGAAAGGCTGTAAGGATGATTCCGCCAGATCTCTCTGTGGAAGTTCAGTTCCCCCTCAGGAAGTTCCTTTAACTCTTCTTCCCCTAAATTCTGTAAAAATCCTATTTCCAGTCCACAGCCTGTTTTTAAAACATGACGGAAATAATCTTCTGTAAGAGAAGCCACCCGCACATGATTATTAGGCAGACGGTCGATCAGTCCCTGATATTCCAATAAGATCAGCGCTTCCCGCACCGGCATCCGGGATACTCCCAGACTTTCTGCCAGTTCATTCTGGGTCATCTCACTGCCGTCAGGTATATTTCCTGCCAGTATCTCATCCCGCAGAAGCTCCACAATACTGCCCTGTTTCTTCTTATTTCCAATATATTCCATTTATTCTGTCCTCACTTTTCAAGTCCTTAAGCTCCCGATCCATCAAAGCTATATTTTTCCTAACCTGCTACTGTAATCTCTTCTTAAAATATCCTTCTGCATAATAAATAGCTCCACAGGGATTGCGGGCCAGCACCCGGTCCTTTGCCACCAGAGTTGTTGCCATCTGTTTGAAGTATTTATAAAACATGGAATCATGTCCTACACAAAGCCCCAGTGCAATATTAAACTCTGTTTCCTGGGAATTTAAAAATTCTGCCTGGGCAATGGGGTTGCACATTGGTTCAAAGGCATCTGGATTCACTTTCTTTTCTTTTGGTATCCCTACTAATTCAATATATTTTATATTGTATCCAATTTTAGTGTAAAAGTAAAGAGCAGACCTGACAGTTTTATCTGCTTTGTCTGCTCTTTTACTTCTTATGCTTCTTCAACATACTGCTGCCCACAGGCGGCAAATCCCTTTAAAACGCAAAAAACTTATCATGTACTGCCTGAACTGCTCTGTCTGCATCCTTCTTATCTACCAGTACTGAAATCTTGATCTCGCTGGTAGAAATCATATTGATACTAATATGTGCATCATACAGCGCCTCAAACAGCTTTGCAGCAACACCAGGATTGTTGATCATACCGGAGCCAACTACAGAAACCTTGGCAATATCCGCATTGGTCTCGAGTCTTGCAAAATGGATCTCATCCTTGTGGGATTCTAACAGTTCTGCCGCCTTCTTAAGATCATCCTCTGCTACTGTAAAACAGATATCCTTTCCCTCTTCATGTCCAATACCCTGAAGGATTATGTCTACATTAATATGGTTCTGCGCCAGTAAAGAGAATACCTTGAAAGACGTTCCAACTTCATTTGGCACTCCTAATAGTGCGATCCTTGCAATATCTTTATCTTTTGCTACACTGCTGACTGCTGTCTTTTCCATGCGTTTTGCTACCCCCTTCACTTTCGTACCCGGATGACCGGTAAAACTGGATAATACCTCCAGTTTTACGTTGTATTTCTTAGCCAGTTCCACAGAACGGTTATGGAGCACCTGTGCTCCTAAAGTTGCCAGTTCCAGCATCTCATTGTAAGTAACTTCATCCAGCTTTTTTGCACCCTTTACATGTCTTGGATCTGCTGTGTATACACCATCCACATCTGTATAAATCTGGCAAAGATCTGCTTCCAGCGCTGCAGCCAATGCAACCGCAGACGTATCAGAACCGCCTCTTCCCAGTGTAGTGATATTCTGATTTCTGTCCACTCCCTGAAAACCGGTAACGATCACAATACGCCTCTGGTCAAGTTCTGCTTCCAGACGCTCTGTATCGATCTTCTTGATCCTTGCATTCTTTGCAGCCGTGTCTGTACGGATCCCCGCCTGCCAGCCAGTAAGAGAAACCACCGGATATCCCAGTGCCTCAATAGCCATAGCACAAAGAGCAACGGAAATCTGCTCTCCTGTAGATAAAAGCATATCCATTTCCCGGTTAGAACCTTCTGGATTGATTTCTTTCGCTTTTTCAATTAAATCATCCGTAGTATCTCCCTGTGCAGAAAGCACTACTACCACTTGATTACCTGCTTTGTAGGTATCAGTGATGATCCCTGCCACATTGCGAAGACGCTCTGTGTCTGCTACAGATGTACCTCCAAACTTCTGTACGATCAGCCCCATCTCTATTTTCCTTCCTGTATCTTTTTCAGCTGAAAACAGCTGTATTTTTCTAAAAAGCCAATTTCTATTCTAGTTCTTTTTTGTCCGCTTGTCCAGTACAAAATAGATCATTTGTCTTTATAGAAAACACTGCGTCACTGTACACAAGTAAGCACTTTCGGAACCGAAAGTGCTGTAAAATAACGTGGCAGCTGCAAGAGTTGCCGTATTATTTCTATCATTATTTTTCTAAATTTTTCCATTTGAAATTCGGTACTACATCCGACCATTTATTAATTCCGATCAGCGATTTTGCGAACTCAGATGCCTCCAAAGTAGAGTTTTTCTTATCAATATCCCTGAATACCTGCCAGATTTTTCTTCTCTTAGTAGCCTCGATCAGATCCGGTTTACTCATATCGCACTCCCATAAGCCTAATTTCAGTCCGGTCTTTGCCTCTGAAGGAGCATCCACCTGACGACTTAAGGTATATGCATCAATATATGGATTACTGTCCACCAGATAATAGGAATATGCAAATGCTGCTGCCTGAAGGTCAGAAACATCCCCTCCTCTAGTTGGACTGTAGGCCGTAAATCCCTGTTCTGTAAGGATAATGTGACGTACATGACCGGATGGTGTCTTTAATGTTTCCTGGCAGAAATAATCAGTGAGTACATTTAAGTTGGCAAAATTAATGACCGGTGAATTAAAGTCATTTTTAACCAGTCCAGTTGCCTGGGCATCATCCCAGAATACCGGATCGGTCAGTGGGCATGGATATGGATGATAAGCCAGTCCCCATTCCATCTGTCCTTGCTTATTGGCAATAGAGTTAAAGCTGTCAATGATCTCTTTTCCCCCATATTTTAACTTGCCGTCCATTTCATTCATCCAGTTATAACTAAGGGAAATATATACTCTGTCATTTGCATTGGTACTCTTAATAGCTGTATAGCATACACGGAATGCCTTTTCATAGGTTTTTACATAATTGGTCAGATCCATAGGACCCATATAATTCCATTCCTGGTTTTCAATCTCATTTCCAATAATCCAATTGGAAATTTTTCCGTAGTTTGCATTCTTACCACTGTAATGATCTGCCAAGAAAGCAGAAATAGCCTTTAACTGATTAAAGCCAGCTTCGTTGGTAGCATTAAACATATAATAGTATGCGCTGGAAGTTTTCTGTACTCCCGGAATAAACAGGCTGGAAGTAGAGTCGCTCCAGTCATTTAAGAGAATCGCATTTACAACCATTCCTTTTCCGGAATAAGCGCTGATGACCTTATCGTAATCTTCTACAATGGCCTTGTTGAAATGATAAGTCTTACCTTCATACTGAAAATCAATACCGGATCCCATCAGTCGGGAAACTGCAATATTCGTGGTAACATATTTAACACCCAGATCAAAAGCATCGTCCAGCATATTCAGCTCAATGTTTAGGCCTTTTTTAGTAAGAGGCTCCTTAAATGCATCTGTATTCTTTGCCACGATCTCAGGATTGGTAATGTAATATGGCTCGCTGACTGCCTTATAAGTACCATCTTCCTTTACTGCCAGTACAAATTTACTGTACAGGCGGTCAGATCCATCTCCTTTGCTAAAAGGAACGGTAACTGTGGCAGCTCCTGATGCATCAGCCGAAGTAAGATAGTCACTGCGGCTTCCCAGATCATCCTGATAAGGGAGCTGTTCAAACACATACACCTTACCGTCTGTTCCTGCTGTATTGCCGCTGTTGTTTAATGCGATCTCCACATTCTGCTTATCATCGGTTATCTTACAGGATGTGATCTGTCCGGAAACATCTGCTGCCATTGCATTAAATGCGCTGGTACCCAGGGTTAGAGCGCCTGTTCCAAGAAACAGAGCTGCTGCACATAAAAACCAGGCAGCTCCTGATCTTTTATAAGTTCTCATTCTTTCTGCCTCCCATATTCTGTCATTTTTAACAACCTACATCATACATAATCCAATTTACATTTTCAATTACGTTTTTATTACATTATCTTAATTCTTTCTATTGACATTTTATTCTCTTTGTTTATAATGTTTTTAGACCTTTTGTATCTGCCGTATGGCTGAGATGGTGTGAGGGGGAGCGCCCTGGCACTGCGTACAAAAGAAATGCGATGGGACTCCGTGTTTCGGATTGAGAGGATGCTAGCGAGCATCGACCGACAATTACCGCTGTTAGTCGGCGCCATCGCTATGTCTATTTTTAACAAGACTTTACCAACGCGCCGCAGGTGCGTTTTTTATTACCCATTTGCATCCATCTGCGACACTTACGGTAATTTTTGCATGGAAAGCCCTCTTTACACAGCAGAAAAGAGGAAAAAAATGAAAACAACAAAATCTCACGTAACAAAACTGGTATTTCTTGCCATGATGGTGGCACTGGGAGTTGTAATCTCCCCCATCCTTCGTGTAGAAGGCATGTGTCCTATGGCCCATTTCATCAATGTAACCTGCGCAGTTATGCTTGGCCCCTGGTATGCCTTTGTATGCGCTCTGGCCATCGGCATCATCCGAATGATCTGCATGGGTATCCCGCCACTGGCACTGACCGGAGCAGTATTCGGTGCTTTCCTTTCCGGTATGCTCTACCGCCTTTCCAAAGGCAAACTGGTCTGGGCTTTCATCGGCGAAGTCATCGGAACCGGCATCATCGGAGCTATTGTTTCCTATCCTGTCATGACACTGATCTGGGGCCGTACCGGTCTTACCTGGTTCTTCTATGTACCATCCTTTATTGCAGGTACACTGATCGGCGGAAGCCTTGCTTTCATCTTCTTAAAACATTTGCAAAAAGCCCATATGTTATCCACATTCCAGGCTTCTTTAGGTTCTCAGGTCTACAATAACACAGATACCGTTGTGAACGACTCCCTGGGAATCGCATTTTTAGGCTTTATCGGTTATCTTGCTTCTACTGTTGCTGTAAAACAGTTCGTTGCTGAACCTGGGCCTGTAGTTGGAAGCATCAAATATATTGTTCTCGTTGCCTTTGTTGCAATAGCAATGATATACTGGAATACAAATAAGAAACATGCCTGATGTACATAAATGTGCATAATACGCAATGGTAAAACAAACGCTGTGACAAGCCTGCATGGTTCTGTTGCAGCGTTTTTATCATATAAACATATCGGGATATATTTTTAAGGAGATCACTTTATGGATACTATGAATAAAGAAATGTTATTTACCTTCTTAAACCAGACACGAAACCAGCTTCGCCGCCAGGCTCCGCTGATCCACTGCATCACCCACCCTATTGTGATCAATGACTGTGCTAATGCAGTCCTTGCTCTTGGTGGCCGTCCTATTATGGCAGAACATCCGGCAGAAGTAGCAGATATTTCAGCAAGCGCCGCCGCTCTTACTGTCAGCCTTGGAAATATCACAGATGCCAGGGCACAGTCCATGTTCCTGGCTGGAAAAGCAGTCAAACGAATCCACGATACTGAAAATACAAAAAGAGCCTCTGTGATCGACCTTGTAGGAATCACTTGTAGCTCTTTTCGCATGGAACTTGCAAAACGTTATCTTAAAGAATGTGAGCCAGCCGTCATCAAGGGCAATGGCTCTGAGATACGTGCTATAGCAGGCACTGCCTTTCACGGTACCGGTGTGGATGTAAGTGCGGCCGATGCTGTAACTGCCAAAGATTCAGCTACAATACACTCTATGGCTCATATTGCCAGCGAGCTTGCAATAGCGACCGGTGCGGTAATCCTTGCCACCGGAGAGGTGGATATCATCGCTTCACCCAAAAAAGATACTGTATTTGCCATTTATAACGGTTCTCCTAACATGGCCAAAGTAACCGGCACCGGCTGTATGCTTACCTGCATTACAGGTACTTATCTGGCTGTTACCGACGCTCTTACTGCATGTATCCTTGCTACGCTCACACTGGACTGCGCCGGTGAATACGCCTACGCCGCAAAAGGTCTTGGAACTTACCATATGGAACTGATCAACCAGCTATCCCTTATGGATGAAGACAAGATTGTCCAGTCAACAAATATGCAGTTTCTACACAATCGATAAAGGAAAAACCGAATCCTCTTTTCGTTGTAAAAAACAACGTTTTAGAGATCATTTCCCTGATCCTTTCATTGCATAAATCCGGACATCATGCATCCGCCCGCCGCCCCGGTTCCAAGGATCAGGGGCATTTTATCTTCTGTGATCCCACCAATGGCATAAACCGGAATATCTACTTCTTTACATACATTTTCAAGAAATTCCAGACCTCTTCCCGGAAGTCCTTTCTTACAGTCTGTCTCAAAAATATTTCCTGCAAATATATAGTCAGCACCCAAACCTTCTGCTTCTTTAGCATCTTCTACAGAATGGATAGAAGTGCCAAGAAGGATCAGTCCTTGGGGCCGTCCCATGTTTTTTAACATCTTAAGAGGCAGATGAAGCTTACCATATCCTAAATGGTGTGCCACTTCCCAAAAACGATGTAAGATTAATGTTGTTCCCGCCTGTTCACACAACTTAATTACCACCTTGGCCAGCTCTTCGTATTTCTCTTCCGTCAGATCTTTTTCCCGCAGTACCATGGCCTTCGGGTGCAGCAAAACAATATGGGACAGCTGCTTTAAGTATGCTTCACTCCAATCTGCTCCTGCATCTCGAATCGCAACTGCACCTCCACCTGCATCATTTTCCAGCACTAAATGACGATTAGTCACCGCTATCATCTTTTCATACATACTTAAGCACATGCCTCCCACTTCTGACATTTCATTATTCCATTACCATTGTATTCTTCCCGGCTGAAGGCGGGAAATAGGCAACATTAACGTTTCTTTTATACTATATAGAAAAAAAGCTCCCGGAATTACTCCCGGGAGCCAAATCGTTTGAGCATAATGTCTATTCAGACATGTTGTATTACATAGTATAGAAAGTCTGTAAAATTATTCGATGATAGATACAACTCTACCAGAACCTACAGTACGTCCGCCTTCACGGATAGCGAAACGAAGTCCCTGCTCCATAGCTACTGGATGGATCAGTTCTACAGTCATTTCTACGTTATCGCCAGGCATACACATCTCAGTGCCAGCTGGTAACTCGCAAACGCCAGTTACGTCAGTTGTTCTGAAGTAGAACTGTGGACGATAGTTGTTGAAGAAAGGTGTATGACGGCCGCCCTCGTCCTTGGTCAGAACGTAAACCTGAGCGGTAAATTTGTGATGGCAATGTACAGAACCTGGTTTGCACAGACACTGTCCACGCTCAATCTCTGTTCTCTGAACACCACGCAGCAGAGCACCGATGTTATCACCAGCCTCAGCGCTGTCAAGGAGCTTACGGAACATCTCGATACCGGTTACAACAGTCTTACGGGTCTCTTCGTGAATACCAACGATCTCAACTTCGTCGTTCAGGTTCAGAGTACCACGCTCTACTCTACCAGTAGCAACAGTACCACGACCGGTAATGGTAAATACGTCCTCTACAGGCATCAGGAAAGGCTTATCTGTCTCACGAACAGGATCTGGAATCCAGCTATCAACTGCATCCATCAGTTCCATGATCTTGTCGCCCCACTCGCCGGTAGGATCTTCAAGAGCCTTCAGAGCAGAACCCTGGATGATAGGAGTATCATCGCCTGGGAACTCATACTCGTTCAGCAGTTCACGGATTTCCATGTCTACTAATTCAAGTAACTCAGGATCGTCTACCATATCGCACTTGTTCATGAATACTACGATGTAAGGTACACCTACCTGACGTGACAGAAGGATGTGCTCTCTTGTCTGAGCCATAACACCATCAGTTGCAGCTACAACCAGGATAGCGCCGTCCATCTGAGCAGCACCAGTGATCATGTTCTTAACGTAGTCAGCATGTCCTGGGCAGTCAACGTGTGCATAGTGTCTCTTCTCAGTCTGATACTCAACGTGTGCAGTAGAGATGGTGATACCACGTTCTCTCTCTTCTGGAGCCTTATCGATATTCTCGAAATCTACCTTTGCGTTTCCTGCAACTCTTTCTGCCAGAACCTTGGTAATAGCAGCGGTCAGAGTAGTTTTACCATGGTCAACGTGTCCGATGGTACCAATGTTACAATGAGGTTTAGTTCTTTCAAACTTAGCTTTAGCCATTTTATAACGTCCTCCTTAATTTGCGCCCCTGTATATAGGTGGGGCTAATATAGTTAATGTCAGGCTATCAACCATTATATGATATTTCACCTTGATTTACAAGCCTTTTTTAGATTTTATACAGAGTTTCCCCTGATGTTTCCACCAGAGAAAACTCCGTTATATATTGCTTTTTTACTCAGGTTCATGCGCTTGCGCGCTCTATTGTCTGCTTACGCAGACGGAACCTTTGTTAATGGCTTGTGAAAAACAAATGTCTGCTTCGCAGCCGCTTGTTTTTCTCTGCGCACATTCTATTTCTTATGGTCAGCAAGAACTTTCTCCTGAACGTTCTTTGGAACCTGCTCATATTTCTCGAAGAACATAGAGTAGTTACCACGGCCCTGAGTTCTGGAACGCAGGTCTGTGGAGTAACCGAACATTTCAGACAGCGGAACATATGCCTTAACCATCTTACCACCGCCGATGTCTTCCATACCTTCGATACGGCCACGACGGGAGTTGATATCACCGATTACATCACCCATGTATTCTTCTGGCATAGTAACTTCAACCTTCATGATAGGCTCAAGAAGAACTGGGTTACCTTTCTGCATTGCATCCTTGAATGCCATGGAACCGGCAATATGGAATGCCATTTCAGAAGAGTCGACTTCATGGTAAGAACCATCGTATACATCAGCGCATACACCCAGAACCGGGAATCCGCCAAGGATACCGGTCTTAGCAGCCTCTTCAATACCTTCACCAACTGCCGGGATATATTCCTTAGGAATAGCACCACCAACAACGGAAGAAGTGAACTTGAAGGTTTCTTCTGCGTTTGCATCCATTGGTGTGAAGTGAACTTTACAATGTCCGTACTGTCCACGACCACCGGACTGCTTAGCGTATTTGCTGTCTACATCAACAGCCTTAGTAAAGGTTTCCTTATAAGCAACCTGAGGAGCACCTACGTTAGCTTCTACGTTGAATTCACGCAGCAGACGGTCTACGATGATGTCCAGATGTAACTCACCCATACCGGAGATAATGGTCTGGCCAGTTTCTTCGTCGGTACGAACACGGAAAGTAGGATCTTCTTCTGCCAGCTTTACAAGAGCATCGCCCATCTTATCCTGACTTGCTTTTGTCTTAGGCTCGATAGCGATATCGATAACCGGCTCTGGGAATTCCATGGACTCCAGGATTACCGGATGCTGCTCGTCGCAGATGGTATCACCGGTTGTGGTATTCTTAAAACCAACGGCTGCTGCAATATCACCAGAGTATACACGATCAAGCTCGTGCCTCTTGTTTGCATGCATCTGAAGGATACGTCCTACACGTTCCTTCTTATCCTTAGTAGCATTCAGTACATAAGAACCGGATGCTAAGGAACCGGAATAAACGCGGAAGTAAGCCAGCTTACCAACGAATGGGTCAGTCATAATCTTGAATGCAAGAGCTGAAAATGGCTCATCATCAGAAGAATGACGTACTACTTCGTTGCCTTCCAGATCCACACCCTTGATAGATGGGATGTCGGTTGGTGCAGGCATATATTCAAGGATCGCATCCAGAAGCTTCTGAACACCCTTGTTGCGATAAGCAGAACCGCAGCATACAGGAATTGCTGTACACTCACAGGTTGCCTTTCTTAATGCCTTCTTTAATTCATCTACAGATGGCTCTTCACCTTCCAGATACTGCATCATCAGATCATCATCAAGCTCACAGATCTTCTCTACTAACTCAGTGTGATATAATTCAGCATCATCCTTCATATCTTCAGGCACATCACAGATTGTAATATCGTCACCCTTATCATCATTATAGATGTAAGCCTGCATCTCAAACAGGTCGATGATTCCCTTGAATTCATCTTCCTTACCGATCGGCAGCTGTAAAACAACAGGATTCTTGCCCAGACGGGTTTTGATCTGTTCTACTGCACCGTAGAAGTTTGCACCCAGGATGTCCATCTTATTGATGAACGCCATACGTGGTACATTGTAAGTATCAGCCTGACGCCATACGTTCTCAGACTGAGGCTCAACGCCGCCCTTTGCACAGAACACGCCAACAGCTCCATCCAGTACGCGCAGGGAACGCTCAACCTCAACAGTAAAGTCAACGTGTCCTGGGGTATCGATGATGTTGATACGATGTTCTAATGCACCGGCCTTGGTCTTGCAGTGATCCTGCAGAGTCCAGTGGCAGGTAGTAGCAGCGGAAGTGATGGTGATACCTCTTTCCTGTTCCTGAGCCATCCAGTCCATGGTAGCAGTACCTTCATGAGTATCACCAATCTTATAGTTTACACCGGTGTAATACAGGATACGCTCTGTCAATGTAGTCTTACCAGCATCGATGTGAGCCATAATTCCTATATTTCTGGTTCTCTCTAATGGATATTCTCTTCCAGCCAAGGGATTTTCCTCCTTAAAATAGTGAAAAAAGGAAAATTGCAATTAGAAACGGTAGTGAGCAAATGCCTTATTTGCTTCTGCCATCTTATGCATATCTTCTTTCTTCTTTACAGATGCGCCAGTGTTGTTAGCTGCATCCATGATCTCGTTTGCCAGTCTCTCTTCCTGAGTCTTCTCGCCTCTCTT
Organism: bacterium; assembly: GCA_963621525.1. GTDB lineage: Bacteria > Bacillota > Clostridia > Lachnospirales > Lachnospiraceae > Enterocloster. The sequence goes on from CAVFER010000007.1 coordinate 29,742, forward strand.
GCGGGAGTACAGAGTGATCCAGCGAAGTCCAAGAGCCTGCCTTCTTTCTGGCTTAACTTCGATCGGCACCTGATAGGTAGCACCACCGATACGTTTTGCCTTTACTTCCAGAACTGGCATGATATTGTTCATTGCTTCTTCAAATACTTCGATAGCGTCTTTTCCGGTTGTCTCAGCAACACGATTAAAAGCGCCGTATACAATTTTCTGTGCAACACCCTTCTTGCCGTCTAACATGATGTTGTTGATCAGCTTGGTCACAACCTTATTGTTGTAAATCGGGTCTGCCAGAACGTCTCTCTTCTGAGTATGTCCTTTACGTGGCACGTTACTTCCCTCCTTAATATGCTGCTTCAGAATAATTTCCTCAGCAGGTTTACATTAACTCGTCGGTACTCACATGTTTCCATAAAATGTGTTCGTGCGCGGTCTATATATTTTCCTGCAACCACAGGTTCAATATCACAATCCGGCACAACAAAGCAGTCCAGTATTAACTGACTGCAGTCACTTTACTGCTGTTAGTGATTCCAGTTTTAAATTTTAATTACTTTTTGTCTTTTGGTCTCTTAGCGCCGTATTTGGAACGAGCCTGCTTTCTGTTAGCAACACCTGCTGTATCCAATGTACCTCTTACGATATGATATCTGGTACCTGGCAGGTCCTTTACTCTTCCTCCGCGGATCAGAACAACGCTGTGCTCCTGAAGGTTGTGACCTTCTCCTGGGATGTAGCTTGTTACTTCGATACCATTGGAAAGACGTACTCTGGCAATCTTTCTAAGTGCAGAGTTAGGCTTCTTAGGGGTAGCAGTCTTAACAGCGGTACAAACGCCACGTTTCTGTGGTGCAGATACGTCTGTTGCTTTCTTCTGTAAAGAGTTATAACCCTTCTGCAGAGCTGGTGCAGTAGACTTCTTTGCGCTGGTCTGTCTTCCCTTTCTTACTAACTGGTTAAATGTTGGCATCCTTTTCACCTCCTGTGATATTGACTGTTGGTTGCTGTGTCTTTCAGCTTGTTGTTATGCAAAGTGTAAAGTGCTTTGCACACACTTTTCTATTATAGCATGGGGAAATAATCTGTCAAGAGGAATTTTTCAAAAGTGCTTGACAGTATTCAGGTAATCCAGAGCAAACTGTACATAGATGCCGGTACCGTTATAAAGCACATCTTCATCTACATCAAAGGCCGGATGATGATGGGCAGCTGTGATGCCTTTTTCTTCATTTCGGCAGCCCAGATAACCAAATACCCCTGGTACAGATTCCATGTATACGCTGAAATCTTCCGCTCCCGTCATCTTCTTTAACGGGATCAGGGCATCTTCTCCCATTTCTTTTGCAGCTGCACCTCTTGCAATCTCTACCAGATCCGCATGATCATTGATCAGAGGGCTCGGTCCGAAGTAATAATCCACCTCAGCGCTGCAGCCATATCCCTTTACTACCGGCTCTATCACGCTTTTGATCATTTCCGGCATACTGTTTCTGAACTCTCTGTTAAATGCACGCACCGTTCCGGTCAGTTCTGCCTGGTCAGCAATGATATTTTCCTTGGTGCCGCCGTTGAAGATACCCACCGTCACTACCAGTGCATTAAAAGGATTATTGATACGGCTCGGAATGGTCTGTAATGCCTGGATAGCTGCTGCTCCTGCGATGATGGCATCTTTCCCCTCATGAGGCGCACTTCCATGGCTGGCTTTGCCGTGGATCCTAATGGTAAAGCGATCGCTGCAGGCCATACGCTCGCCATATTCAAAATTCACTTTTCCAGATGGAACGCCTGACCAGATATGCATACCAAAGATAGCATCTACACCTTCAAGAGCACCACGTTTTACATATTCTTCTGACTTTCTGCCTATTTCTTCTGCCATCTGGAAAATCAGTTTTACGGTGCCATGGATTTCATCTCTATGGGCACTTAAAATCTTTGCAGCGCCTAATAGCATAGAAGTATGGCAGTCATGTCCGCAGGCATGCATCACTCCCGGATTTAAGCTGCAGTAGCTCTTTCCCGGATTCTCTGTAATAGGAAGGGCGTCAATATCTGCACGCAGCATGACGGTCTTTCCAGGCTTATCTCCCTTAATGGTTCCCACACAGCCGGTGATCCCGTCAAATTCCTGTACTTCTACACCCATTTTTTCCAGTTCTTCTTTAATAAAGCGAGTGGTATTTACTTCTTTTGTGCTAAGCTCCGGATGAGAATGAAGATAATGTCTGCACTGGATCACGTAGCTTTCCTGTTCTTTTGCAAATTCTTTTACGTTCATTTTCATTCTCCCTTCGCCATTTTTTCCAGATAATCCACTGCAAACTGTGCATATTCTGCAGATCCTCTGTGAAGAATATCTTCATCGATTTTGAATTTCTCATTGTGAACCGGATAAACGCAGCCTTTTTCTTCATCGTAGCAGCCTAAGAATAAGAATACAGAAGAAGGGATCTTATCCATAATATAGGAAAAGTCTTCACTTCCTGTTGCTTTCTTCGCCTCTTCTACCCCATCTTCTCCGTAAAGCTTCACAGCTGCCTTTCTTGCAATATCTGTAAGCATTGGATCTGCGTTTACTAGAGATGACTCGATATAGGAGTATTCCAACTCTGCCGTACAGCCTTCTGCTGCCGCAGTACACTCCACAATACGACGCATGTTCTCTTCTACCATAGCCCGGCATTCTTTGGAATAGCAGCGAACGGTTCCTTCCATCACTGCCTTATCGGTGATAATGTTAAACTGAGTTCCCGCCTGGATCTTTCCTACTGTTACTACCAATGAATTGGAAGGATCGTTGATACGGCTTACAATATGCTGTAAATTCATAAGGATAGAACTTGCTGCCACAATTGCATCCCTTCCGTGCTGAGGTTCCGAACCATGAGAGGAAACACCATGAACAGTAATGATAAAATTATCACAACTTGCCATCAGTTCTCCATCTTTTACAAGCACCTTTCCGCTGGGTCCTGTAGGCCAAACATGCATTCCCATAGCGGCATCTATTCCATCTAAATAACCCTTATCTACATAGTAGCGGCTTCCGTAAAATGCTTCTTCTGCCGCCTGGAACAGCAATTTCACAGTACCCGGTATATTTTTTCTTTCTTCCCATAATAGTCTTGCCGCGCCCAATAACATAGAAGTGTGACAGTCATGTCCGCAGGCATGCATCACCCCCGGATTTTCACTTTCAAACTCCACTCCACTGTTTTCTTTAATAGGAAGAGCATCAATATCGCCTCTTAGCAGTACTGTATGATTACCCGCTTTTTCTCCTTTTATGGTAGCGATGCAACCCGTATAATCATCAAATGTTTGTACCGGGATTCCCAATTCTCTCAATCTGGTTACCAGGTATGCAGTTGTATTTTTTTCCTCATAAGAAAGCTCCGGATGCTGATGCAGATAGTGGCGGTCTTTTATGATCTGACTGCTTAATTCTTCTGCCCTTTTTGCAAAATTCATCGTTTTTTCATGCTCCTCTCTGATTTTTATTTCAAATGTGTTCTCAAACATAGGTCTGTAAATGCAGGTTATCCCTCACAATAAAAGGACTGCTGCAAACTACGGATTTCGTTACCTTGCAACAGTCCCATTTTACATCAACTATGCATATCTGTCACGCATATGCTGATTTTTTATTTTAGAGATAAATCGCACCGCCAGGTCCTAACGGCAGGTTCAGTGCTACCCAGATAATAACCTGGATGATCCATACAATTGCAAATGTCACAGAGAACGGAAGCATATTTGCAATCACAGTTCCAAGACCTACATTCTTATCATATTTGTGTGCGAAGCCTAATATAACTGGAAGGTAGGTAAATAATGGAGACAGCGGATTCGTAATGGAATCACCGATTCTGTATACAACCTGTGTGATCGCTGGGTCAAATCCCATCAGCATCATCATTGGTACAAATACAGGAGCTAAGATTGCCCACTTTGCAGAAGCAGAACCAATAAATATATTGACAATACAGGACAGGAAGATCAAACCGATCAACAGTGGGATACCTGTAAATCCCACATTGCTTAAAAGGCCTGCTCCCTTAATCGCGAGTACAGTTCCTAACTTGGATACAGAGAAGAAATTAGTAAAAATAGAAATGAAGAAACACATAAATACATAATTTCCCATCTCTGCAAAGCCCTGGCTGATATCAGCCCACACATCCTTATCATTTTTGTATTTTCCTGTTACAACACCATAAACCAGACCCGGGATCATCAGGAACAGGGTAACTGTAAATACAATACCTTTAGAAAATGGAGAGCTTCCGCTGGTAATGGAACCATTTTCATCTGCAAGGATTGCTCTGTCACCAAATACCGGTAAACACATAAGCACGATTACGGCAATGTAGATCACCAGAGAAAGACCAGCTGCCTTGATACCTTTTTTCTGAACCGGTGTCAGATCAGATGCGGAAGCATCAAAATCGTATTTTGCAAGTTCTTCTTTATTGATTGGGAAACGGTGTAACAGTACTTTCTCGACCAGAATGGTTCCTACTACCGTCAGCACGCAGCAGGAAGCAATCAGGAAATACCAGTTGATTGCAATCGATGCTTCATAGTTTGGATCAATCATTCTTGCTGCCTGCTCTGTAAAACCATACGCCAGCGCATCAGAAAGACCTAACAGGATATTGGCACAGAAACCACCTGCAACGGCAGCAAAAGCGGTATACATACCAAGAAGAGGATGACGTCCGATTGACATATACAGAATCGCAGCAAGTGGAGGAAGAACGATAAATCCAGCATCACCGGCAATATTTAAGTTGATTCCCAGGAACATAATTACGGCCGTTACGATCCAACCTCTTGCTTTTCCAAGAAAGTTGACCATAACAGATACCAGAAATCCGCTTTTTTCAGCAACAGAGGACCCAATTACAGCTACAAGTACCATACCAAGTGGTGCAAAGCCGGAAAAATTGGTAATAACATTTGTCCACAGATAACGGATACCGTCAAATGATAAAAGATTAAATATCTCAATGGTGGATCCATCAGCCGGATTTACTGCGGAAATTCCTGCTCCGCTGCAGATTGCTGAAATAACAGCAACGATAATTGCAAGTCCTAAGAACATAGTGATCGGGTCCGGCAGCTTATTACCGGCACGCTCAATGGCATCGAGTATTCGGTCAAGCAGTCCCTTCTTTTCTATTTTCTCATTCATGATCAAATCTCCCTCCTACTGTAAATTTTACAGTTTAAAATTTTTAATAATATTTTATAAAAAAAATATTAAAAATGCAATTAAATTATAAAGTTTAGCCCTTGACTAATTTGCGTTTTTATTGTGTTTTACTTAATTTTATTAAGTCTTATCATTAATTTTATTTTTGTCAAGGTTATATATCTCTAGTTTCCTTTTTTTAATCACCTTTTTAATGTTTTTTATTTGTTTCATCTGACAGGAATTAGCACAGGACTTTAGGACGAAAAAAAGCGCAGAGCCCGACCTTGATAGTCGGACATCTGCGTCCTTTCTCTCAGCTTTTTCAGCTTAATTCATCTATTCTTCCGTTTCATCTGTCTCGTCAGATGTGTTTTCTTCATTCTCTGTTTCATCCATGTCCAGAACTTCTTCTGCTACATTGTCCTCAGAGATTTCAGAATCTTCTATTTCATCCAGAGCGATGTCATCATCCTCTAACATGGAGATTTCATCATCTTCTGCGAGAATTCTGTCATCTGTATCCAATCTTACGTTACGATAACGCTTCATACCTGTACCTGCAGGGATCGGCTTACCGATGATTACGTTCTCCTTGATACCGATCAGGTGATCAACCTTGCCGTTGATAGCAGCTTCAGTCAGAACCTTTGTGGTCTCCTGGAAGGATGCTGCAGATAAGAAGGAGTCAGTTGCAAGGGATGCCTTGGTGATACCAAGCATTACCTGCTTTCCTTCTGCCGGCTCTTTGCCCTGAGCAATCAGTTCTTCGTTCATCTCGTTGAAATCCAGAACATCCATGGATACACCCGGGAGAACATTGCTGTCGCCGCTCTCTTCGATGCGGATCTTCTTTAACATCTGATGCACGATCATCTCGATATGCTTATCATTGATTTCTACACCCTGGAGACGATATACACGCTGCACTTCCTGAATCATGTAATCCTGAACAGCACGAACACCTTTGATCTTCAAGATGTCATGTGGATTTACGCTACCTTCAGTCAGCTCATCACCGGCTTCAAGAACCTGGCCTTCCATAACTTTGATTCTGGAACCATAAGGGATCAGATAGGTCTTGGAATTGCCGCTTTCCATATCAGTAACCGTAATTTCACGTTTCTTTTTCGTATCCTTAATGTCTACTACACCACCGAATTCAGTAATGATAGCAAGACCTTTTGGCTTACGAGCCTCAAAAAGTTCCTCAACTCGAGGAAGACCCTGAGTGATATCGCCGCCGGCAACACCACCGGTATGGAATGTACGCATGGTCAGCTGTGTACCAGGCTCACCGATAGACTGAGCTGCAATGATACCAACAGCCTCGCCAACCTGTACAGGCTGTCCGGTTGCCATGTTTGCGCCGTAGCACTTAGCACACACACCAATGTGGGATTTACAGCTTAATACGGTACGGATCTTAACAGACTTACGTCCTAACTTGTTCAGAACCTTCATAACAGCTGCAGCACGCTTTGGTGTACACATATGGTTCGCTTTCATCACTACTTCACCGGTATCCGGATCCGTAATGGTCTCAGCAATATAACGACCTGTGATTCTCTCTTCCAGGTCCTCGATCACTTCGTTGCCATCCATGAAAGCTTTAATTTCCATGTAAGGGATCTCCTTGCCTTCGCAGCAGTCAACTTCACGAATGATCAGATCCTGAGATACGTCTACCAGACGTCTGGTCAGGTAACCAGAGTCAGCGGTACGAAGAGCGGTATCGGACAGACCTTTACGAGCACCATGAGCGGAGATGAAGTACTCCAGTACGTCAAGACCTTCACGGAAGTTAGACTTAATAGGAAGTTCGATGGTATGACCTGTTGTATCTGCCATCAGTCCTCGCATACCGGCTAACTGCTTGATCTGCTTATCAGATCCTCGCGCACCAGAGTCAGCCATCATGAAGATGTTGTTGTACTTATCCAGTCCTGTTAACAGGTCATGGGTCAGCTGATCATCGGTGGTTTTCCAAGTTTCGATAACTTCTTTATAACGCTCCTCCTCGGTAATGAGACCGCGGCGGTAGTTCTTTGCGATGTGGTCTACAGTAGCCTGAGCATCAGCGATCAGCTTCGGCTTGCTTGCAGGTACGGTCATATCGGAAATAGATACGGTCATAGCTGCTCTTGTAGAGAATTTGTAACCGATTGCCTTGATATCATCCAGTGTAACGGCAGTCTGGGTAGCACCGTGTACATTGATGACTTTTTCAAGAATCTGTTTTAACTGTTTCTTAGCTACGTGGAAGTCAACTTCCAGCTTTAATTCATTTTCAGGAATACTTCTGTCTACAAAGCCTAAATCCTGAGGAATGATCTCGTTGAAGATAAAACGTCCAATGGTGGATTCGATCACACCGGTCTTAACAGTGCCGTCTGGCATTGTCTTGTTGACTCTTACCTTAACTCTGGAGTGCAGAGTTGCTTCCTGGTTCTCATATGCCAGGATCGCTTCATTTACGCTCTTAAAAATCATGCCTTCGCCCTTAGCGCCTGGGCGCTCCTGGGTCAGATAGTAGATACCAAGTACCATATCCTGTGAAGGAACGGCTACAGGACCACCATCAGATGGCTTTAACAGGTTGTTCGGGCTTAACAGCAGGAAACGGCACTCTGCCTGTGCTTCTACGGACAGAGGAAGATGAACTGCCATCTGGTCACCATCGAAGTCGGCGTTGAACGCGGTACAAACAAGTGGATGAAGCTTAATAGCTTTACCTTCTACCAGGATCGGTTCGAATGCCTGGATACCAAGTCTGTGCAGTGTAGGAGCACGGTTTAACATAACCGGATGCTCTTTGATAACATCTTCCAGAACATCCCAAACTTCTGTCTGAAGCTTTTCAACCATCTTCTTAGCATTCTTAATGTTGTGAGCAGTACCGTTAGCTACTAACTCTTTCATTACGAATGGCTTAAACAGCTCGATTGCCATTTCTTTTGGCAGACCGCACTGATAGATCTTTAATTCAGGACCAACGACGATAACGGAACGTCCGGAATAGTCAACTCGCTTACCTAACAGGTTCTGACGGAAACGTCCCTGCTTACCCTTTAACATATCGGAAAGGGACTTAAGAGCACGGTTTCCAGGTCCTGTTACAGGACGGCCGCGGCGGCCATTGTCGATCAGTGCATCAACTGCTTCCTGAAGCATACGTTTCTCGTTGCGGACGATGATATCAGGAGCGCCAAGCTCTAACAGTCTTGCAAGACGGTTGTTACGGTTGATAATCCTTCTATATAAGTCATTTAAATCACTGGTTGCAAAACGTCCGCCATCCAGCTGTACCATAGGACGGATATCCGGTGGGATAACCGGGATAACATCCATGATCATCCACTCAGGACGGTTTCCGGAGTTTAAGAATGCCTCTACAACTTCCAGACGCTTGATGATCCTTGCACGCTTCTGGCCGCTTGCATCGATCAGCTGCTTTCTTAACTCAGCAGAATCTTTTTCCAGGTCGATCGCCTTTAACAGCTCCTGGATTGCCTCAGCACCCATTCCTACGCGGAATGCAGTGCTGCTGCCGTATTTTTCTACTTCTTCACGGTATTCCTTCTCAGATAATACCTGCTTATACTGAAGGCTTGTTACACCCGGATCCAGTACAACATAGGAAGCGAAATACAGTACTTTCTCCAGTGTTCTTGGAGAAATGTCAAGAATCAAGCCCATACGGCTTGGGATACCCTTAAAGTACCAGATATGGGATACAGGAGCAGCAAGCTCGATACGGCCCATACGCTCTCTTCTGACGCTGGACTTGGTAACTTCAACGCCGCAGCGGTCGCAGATCACGCCTTTATAACGAATCTTTTTGTACTTTCCACAGTGGCACTCCCAGTCCTTGCTCGGTCCGAAGATCCTCTCGCAGAAAAGTCCGTCTTTTTCTGGTTTTAAGGTTCTGTAGTTAATGGTCTCAGGTTTCTTTACAACGCCGTGATCCCACCAGTCTTTCCACTCCTTGGAAGGAGCACCTGAAGGCTCAGGCATACGGTTGCGCATCGCGCCCTGCTCCCACCAGTCTTTCCACTGCTTGCTTGGCTTATCTGCAGGCTCTGGAGTTCTGTGTGTCCAGGAGCGGATCTTTTCAGGGGAAGCCAGACCTATTTTAATGGCATCAAACGCCATTGGATGATAAGTTTCATTTGTTGTTTCCGGCATGAGCTTATACTCCCTTCTATTATTCGTTCTCACTGTCATCTGTATATGCGTCATACAGGTCATCTGTATAATCGTCATTAGTTTCCTTGGAATCAGATTCTACATTCACAAGCTCATTATTCTTGAATTCCTGTTCCTGATATCCGTAATTGGAGTAAGACTCTCTGTCATTGTAATGGCGGTCGCCTTCCAGCATAGCACGCAGCTCTGTATCACCATAGTCGATACTCTCTGTCATCTCTACTTCGGTACCATCCTCTCTCTGAACCTGAACATCCAGACCCAAAGACTGCATTTCTTTAAGGAGTACCTTAAAAGATTCCGGAACGCCCGGCTCAGGGATATTCTCACCCTTAATGATAGCCTCATATGTCTTAACACGACCAACTACGTCGTCAGACTTAACAGTCATAATCTCCTGCAGAGTGTAGGAAGCACCATATGCCTCCAGAGCCCAAACCTCCATCTCTCCGAAACGCTGTCCGCCGAACTGAGCTTTACCACCCAGAGGCTGCTGTGTAACCAGGGAGTAAGGACCGGTAGAACGTGCATGGATCTTATCGTCTACCAGATGATGTAATTTCAGGTAATGCATGTGTCCGATGGTTACTGCGCCGTCGAAATATTCGCCGGTACGTCCATCGCGGAGACGTACTTTACCGTCACGGCTGATCGGTACACCTTCCCAAAGCTTTCTGTGCTCTAAGTGGGTGCCCAGATAATCCATTACCTCAGGTCTTAAAGTATCTTTATATTTAGCTTCAAACTCTTCCCATGGAGTATTTACATAGTCATTTGCAAGCTCCAGAGTATCCTGAATATCATTCTCGTTTGCTCCATCAAAGATAGGAGTGGAAACGTTAAATCCAAGCGCCTTAGCGGCAAGACTTAAGTGAATCTCCAGCACCTGTCCGATGTTCATACGGGAAGGTACGCCCAGTGGGTTTAACACGATATCCAGAGGACGTCCATTTGGAAGGAACGGCATATCTTCTACAGGAAGTACACGGGAAACAACACCCTTGTTACCATGACGTCCAGCCATCTTATCGCCAACAGAAATCTTACGTTTCTGAGCAATATAGATACGAACAGTCTGATTTACGCCCGGAGCAAGCTCGTCACCATTTTCTCTTGTAAATACCTTTGCATCTACGATGATACCATATGCACCATGAGGCACCTTCAAGGAGGTATCACGTACTTCTCTTGCCTTTTCACCAAAGATAGCTCTTAACAGTCTCTCTTCAGCAGTCAGCTCGGTCTCTCCCTTTGGAGTAACCTTACCTACCAGGATGTCCCCGGCACGGACCTCAGCGCCGATACGGATGATACCACGCTCGTCCAGATCCTTTAATGCATCCTCACCAACACCAGGTACATCACGAGTGATCTCTTCCGGTCCTAATTTGGTATCGCGGGATTCTGCCTCGTATTCTTCAATATGAACAGATGTATAAACATCATCACGTACCAGACGCTCAGAAAGAAGAACCGCATCCTCGTAGTTATAACCTTCCCAGGTCATGAAACCGATCAGAGGGTTCTTACCAAGGGCGATCTCACCGTTGCAGGTGGAAGGACCATCTGCGATCACTTCGCCGGCTTCTACGTGATCATTCTTATAAACGATAGGCTTCTGGTTGTAGCAGTTGCTCTGGTTGCTTCTCTTAAACTTGGTCAGGTGATATACATCACGATTGCCATCAGAATCTCTCTTAATGATGATCTCGTTGGAAGCAGAGCGCTCAACTACACCAGCATTCTTTGCAACAACACAAACGCCGGAGTCAACAGCAGCTTTCCCTTCAATACCGGTACCTACTGCCGGAGCTTCTGTATTTAACAGCGGCACTGCCTGACGCTGCATGTTGGATCCCATCAGCGCACGGTTCGCATCGTCGTTCTGCAGGAATGGGATCATTGCAGTCGCAACAGAGAATACCATCTTTGGAGAAACGTCCATCAGGTCAATCGTGCTCTTTCTGAACTCAGATGTCTCTGTACGGAAACGTCCAGATACGTTGTTGTGAATGAAATGGCCTTCTTCGTCTAACGGCTCATTCGCCTGTGCAACAATGAAGTTGTCCTCCTCGTCTGCAGTCAGATATACAACTTCGTCAGTAACCTTTGGATTCGCTGCGTCAGTCTTATCTACTACACGGTAAGGTGCTTCAATAAAACCGTACTGGTTCACTCTTGCATAGCTTGCAAGAGAGTTAATCAGACCAATGTTAGGACCTTCAGGAGTCTCGATTGGGCACATACGACCATAATGTGTATAGTGTACATCTCGTACCTCGAATCCGGCACGATCTCTTGACAGACCACCGGGACCTAAGGCAGATAAACGTCTCTTATGTGTAAGTTCAGACAGCGGGTTGTTCTGATCCATGAACTGGGACAGCTGGGAACTTCCGAAGAATTCCTTTACAGCAGCTGTAACAGGCTTAATATTGATCAGAGACTGCGGAGTAATACCGTCTACATCCTGAGTGGTCATACGTTCCCTTACAACACGCTCCATACGGGACAAACCGATACGGTACTGATTCTGTAACAACTCACCTACAGCACGGATACGGCGGTTGCCTAAGTGGTCGATATCATCAGATGTACCAACCTGCTCTTCCAGATGCATGTTGTAATTAATGGAAGCTAAAATATCTTCCTTTGTGATATGCTTTGGGATCAGATCATGGATATTTCTTCTGATTTCTTCCTTAAGCATCTCTTCATCGTCACCTGCTTTTTCCAGGATCGGAGCCAGAGCCGGATAGTATACTAATTCGGATACGTCAACCTCTTCCGGATCAAAGGAAACGTAAGCTCCAAGTTCTACCATTAAGTTAGAAAGGACTTTCTGCTTTCTGTTGATTCCCTCTACCCATACGAAAGGCACAGCAGAGTTCTGTACCTTCATAGCGGATTCTTTGTCTAACTTTGTACCAGCTTCTGCAATAATCTCACCTGTATTGGTATCAACTACATCTTCTGCCAGTACCTGTCCGTTCAGACGATACTTAAAGGACAGTTTTTTATTGAATTTATAACGGCCAACTTTTGCCAGGTCATATCTTCTAGGATCAAAGAACATGCTGTTAAGCAAACTCTCTGCACTGTCTACAGACAGTGGCTCACCCGGACGGATTTTCTTGTACAGTTCTAACAGGCCATCCTGATAGTTGTCAGATGTATCCTTTCCAAAACTTGCAAGAAGTTTTGGTTCTTCACCGAACAAATCTAAAATTTCTGCGTTGGTTCCATAGCCTAAAGCACGGATCAGTACGGTAACCGGTACTTTACGTGTTCTGTCTACACGAACATAAAATACATCATTGGAATCGGTTTCATATTCCAGCCATGCACCACGGTTCGGGATAACTGTACATGTAAACAGTTCTTTACCCACCTTGTCATGTCCGATCCCGTAATAAATGCCAGGGGAACGTACAAGCTGGCTGACGATAACACGTTCTGCACCGTTAATCACAAACGAACCGGTATCTGTCATCAATGGCAGATCACCCATAAATATCTCATGTTCATTCATTTCATCTTTGTCTTTATTGTACAGTCTGACCTTTACCTTAAGCGGTGCAGCGTAAGTAGCATCCCGTTCTTTACACTCTTCGATGGTATACTTAATATCATCTCTGCATAATGTAAAGTCAACGAATTCCAGACTTAAATGTCCTGCAAAATCCGCGATAGGAGAGATATCAGCAAACGCTTCCTTCAGTCCTTCATCTAAGAACCACTGGTAGGAGTCTTTCTGAATCTCGATCAGGTTAGGCATCTGAAGGACTTCCTTCTGCCTTGAATAGCTCATTCTTACGCTTTTCCCGGCCGGTACCGGACGTATTCTGCTTTTCTCCATTGACGTTTCACCCCTGTTTTCTTATTTGGTTGCAGCGTTTATTTCGGGGATTTTCTTTCTTTATTCTACCCTTTTTTCACTGCTGTCATTCTCGGTAATCGGGCATCCGTAAATGGGCGCAATAAGCCCAAGACGCCACAATAATGCACTCTCCATAATAACATACACATGTCAATGTGTCAAGAATTTTTTCTTGCTTTTTTTTGCCGTAAATGATATACTATATTAGAATGTCTTGGGGCATGTCCAATCAGGCCCACGGGAACTATACTACAGTTCGGAGGTATACCTTATGTTAAATACCGTTTTAAACGTACTGCTGGTGATTCTCATCATTGCAGCTATCATTCTGGCTATCCTGTATTTCCTTGGAAATAAGCTTCAGAAACGTCAGTTAGAACAGCAGCAGATGTTAGATGCCACCGCTCAGACCGTTTCTCTTTTAATTATTGATAAGAAGAAACTGAAACTGACTCAGGCAGGTCTTCCAAAAATGGTAGTTGACCAGACTCCAAAGTACATGCGCTGGACCAAGGTACCGGTCGTAAAAGCAAAGATCGGACCAAAGATCGTTACTCTGATCGCTGATGCAAGAGTATTCGAGTGCCTTCCTGTTAAAACGGAAGCAAAAGTAATCTTAAGCGGTATCTACATCACTCAGATCAAGAGTGTGCGCGGTGGCTCTATCCCGACTCCGCCAAAGAAAAAGGGATTTTTCGCAAGATTCCGTAAAAATGCATAATATGGGGCGTAAAAAACAGCCGACTCCCAGAAAGATAGGAGCGGCTGTTTTTTGTTTGCGATGGTGGAGTCCCCGCCTGCAGATCATACTCTTTTTCTACCGGCAGGACTGCACATCTACTAAAATGCAACAGTCCGACATATGTTCATAATTAATATCCAGAGAATAGTCCACATTTACCTTCAGACTGTCCGTCTGCTCATCCACTGCGAAGTGATTGGCCTGTATCCCCACTATCATTTCACCATAAGGCGTACTGTAGCAGGAAACATTTTTCCGGTTCTTTTCAAACAGCATATGGGTAATAGCTGTTCCTTTTTTTGTAATATCCATCGAGGTTGGCGTGATCTTGATGATATTCTTTACCGGTTCTTTCAAACCTTCCAGAAGTTCTTCGTAGAGAACATAGTGTTTCCCATTCTTCTGGTAGTAATCTCCCCGGACGATCATCTCCACATCATTGTCCTCTTCATCCATGGTATGGACCCCGCGGATGGTGATCAGTACATCTTTTGTCATGTAACTCCTCTTTTCATTCTGAAAGCCCATGCATTTTTTCTTAAAAACGTTCTAAAGCATGGCTCATCAGTTTATCTACTAACTCTTCTTTATTAACATCTCTCGCTTCCCAGAGCATTGGATACATGCTGATAGCAGTAAATCCAGGCATAGTATTGATCTCATTAAATACGATCTCACCGTCTGCTTTTACAAAGAAATCTACACGAGAAAGCCCATATCCGTCTACTGCCTTGAAAATAGCTACGGCTGCTTTTCTTACTTCTTCTGCGGCATTGCCCGGAAGTGTTGGATCTGTTACAGTTTTGGATTCGGCGTTGTAATATTTGGCATCAAAATCATAGAAGTCTGCTGCTGCAAGGATCTCTCCTACGCCGGAAGCCTTTACTTCTTCCTTTCCGCCGCCAAATACTGCACATTCAATTTCACGGCCAACGATCATTTCTTCTACCAGAATCTTTCTGTCATGCTTTGCGGCCTCTTTTAAGCCAGCTTCCAGTTCTTCTCTGTTTTCTGCCTTACTGACACCCTTAGACGATCCTGCATTCGATGGCTTGATAAATACAGGATATGCAAAATGGTTTTCTATGCGGGTTATTACTGCATCCATATCTGCTAACTGCTCACTCATAACAGGCTCATAATCTGCCTGAAGGATTCCCAGGTTATTTACAACGATCTTTGTATACAGTTTATCCATGCCTACTGCAGATGCCAGAACACCGCAGCCCACATATGGGATCTTTGCCAGTTCAAGGAGTCCCTGAATCGTTCCGTCTTCACCGTGCAGTCCGTGAAGAACAGGGAATACAAGATCTAACTTCACTTCTGTTATATTGTCTCCGTCCATAAGAATGGCACATTTTTTAGTTGCATCCGGAAGAATCACTGCGGATACTTTGCCATTTCTCCACTCACCACTTCTGATGTCTTCTACAGAATCTGTTTTGATCCAGTGTCCTTCTAAAGTAATGCCAATAAGAAGCAGGTCATATTTTTCTTTGTTGATGCGGTCGATCACATTGGCTGCAGACATGCAGGAAACTTCATGTTCTGATGACTGCCCGCCGAAAATGACTGCTGCTGTTTTTTTTTCCATTTTTATATCTCCTCACTTATATCTTTTCTCAAATTTCACCGTTTACAGTATAGCATATGTGGTAGTAAATACAAATAGAAAATGTATTGGTAAAAGAAACACAATTTCCAACAGATATTCTCTTATTCATGCTTTCTGATTATCCAGCATTTCCTGAAGGGCTTCATCACTTTCGTCAATCCACACGTCTTCTTCATCCGCGTTAAGTCCCAGATAAACAGCCAGTGTGCGCTCATCATCGCTGTTATTCCAGCGGCTGATATAGCGGTCGATCTCTTCAAATTCAATCTCGCCTGCAAGATATCGCTCTTTGAAAGTCTTTTCTGTCTTATCTTCTGCTTTATTTTCTTCCATATTATATTCTCCTACAATACCATTTCCTGTTCTTTCCAAATCTTTCTGTACCTGATTTTGAGAGAAGATTTTCCACTATCTTCTTCCTCGTCCGCGAACAGGTATTACATCTTCCTGTTCCTTGATGTTCTTAGAAACAGTAATTTCCTGGTTATCAATATGTTCTCTGGCTGCATTCCTTGCCTCTGCAATATTGCGGGCCTTGACGGCTGCTAAAATATGCTCATGCTCTACTACAAGAATCTGGCGTTTGTCCTCATCTTTAATATATTCTAAACGATAGCGGTACATCTGCTCTCTTAAGTTATTTAAGATCTGCACCAGCTTGTCATTTCCTGTTCCCAGATAGATCACATCATGGAATGACTCATCTGTCTCTGCAATGTTCATGGCATTACCCTTGTTAATTGCATTTTTAAAGTCATTCTGGCGTTCCCCTAACTGTTCAATCTCTTCGTCCGTCATTCTCTGGCATGCCAGTTCAATGGCCAGTTCTTCCAGAGAGCGGCGTACTTCTAAAACATCCCGAAGACTCTTTTCAGAAATCTTTGCAACTTCAGCACCTTTTCTTGGGATCATAAGTACCAGTCCTTCCAGTTCCAGCTTTCGGATGGCTTCACGGATCGGTGTACGGCTTACGCCTAACTTCTCTGCCAGCTGGATCTCCATCAGTCTTTCTCCCGGAGCCAGTTCTCCCTTTAAAATAGCCTGACGCAGTGTGTTAAATACAACATCACGAAGAGGCAGATATTCGTTCATATTGACTTTAAAATTGTTTTCCATCTTAAGACCATTCCTTTCTGTGTTTTATCTGTATTCTGTTTATGCTCTATCCGTATTCTACCGGTTGCGTTTTACATTAAAGAAATTGGTGAGATATACCTGTTTAGCCAGTTTGGAAACATCGCCATAGCGAAGCCTTTCGTAGGCATTTTGAGCCGCCTGAGGATTGGTAAAAAGTCCAAATACCGTAGGACCGCTTCCGCTCATCATGGCGTTGACAGCACCTTCCGCTTTCATCACCTGCTCGATCTCACCGATCACAGGATATTTACCTGCTGTAACCAGTTCCAGCACATTTCCGAATTTTCCGGCTATTTCGTGAATGTTCTGCCTGTCAATGGCTGCTAACATGCCGTCAATATCCGGGTGATCTTCCGGTTTTAACTCCATGGCATCCAGACTTTCATATACCACTTTTGTTGATACGCTGATCCCAGGCTTTGCAATAAGCACCTGACACTGGGGAATCTGTTGGAGAGGTGTTAATTCTTCGCCAATCCCTTCGGAAAGAGCTGTTCCTCTCATCAGGCAGTACGGAATATCTGCTCCCAGTTTTACTCCCCGCTCCATCAAATCTCTTATGCTAAGGCCCAGGCCAAACATTTTATTGACACCAAAAAGGACTGCTGCTGCATCGGTACTGCCTCCGGCCATTCCCGCTGATACAGGAATAAACTTTTTAAGTTTTATGAAAACTCCTTCTTTTATCTCAAACTCTTCCATTAAAAGAGAGGCGGCGCGGTAAGCAAGATTCTGTTCGTTATTTGGAAGATAGAACAGGTTCGTCTCTAAACGGATACCCGGCTCTTTTAATCTGTAAAGTTCAATACGGTCATGAAGTCCCACTGTCTGCATAATCATGCGCACATCATGATATCCATTCTCTCTTCTCCCCAGTACATCCAGCGCCAGATTTATCTTTCCATATGCTTTCAGGCGTAAATGTGTAATCATAGCTGCTATCCCCTTTTTCTCGATTCGCTGATACCAACGGATTACTCTGCACTTCTTGCCGGCAAGCCTGCATCAGTCTTCTGACTTTTATCCCCTAGTATCATAATACATAATATTGTATACATTAATTTAATGCTTTTTACAAGAGCCTAAACATTAAAAAAATATTAAAAAACATTAAGCCTTCCTTTATCTGCTGTACCTGGCCGGATATTGAATCCTGGCTTTGGAATATTCATAGGGCCAGACGGTTTTATATTCCCCATTCTGAATCTGTGCTATGGCTACGGACGCAGAAATATTGTCGTGGTAATGCCAGATTCCCTGGATCTCATGGTCCTCAAAACAGATTCGGTCATAAGGAAGGATGATCTCACCGCCATCTGGAAATCTTTCACGGATATCCAATGCCTTTAACGCATTTTTTACTGCCTCCCCATCTGTGCTTTTCGCCTGCTCCATGGCTGTTTTTAAGACCCATACAGCTGTATATGCTTCTGCGGAATGCCCATTCATATCAATCCCGAATACTTTCTTAAAACGCCGGTTCACCTCATGGCCTTTTGTCATATCCGGATTCCACTCTACTACAGTGGCAACTCCTTCTGCGCTTTCTCCTGCCTCTGAAATAAAACTCGGATCGGCAAAGCCGTTTGCCTTTGCAATGAGGATTGGCGGTTCATAATCCTGTTGTTTCATTGTTTCCATAAGGAGAATGGCGTCATACGCATAACTTTCTGCTATAACTGCATCAGCACCGGCTTTTTTAAGCTGGGCGATCTCTTCTGTCAGATCTGCCGCTCCTTGTTCATACTGTACTTCTTCTATGATCTCCATTCCAAACTCCGATGCATATAATCGGGCACAACGGATCGACTCCTGACCAATAAGACTGTTATCTGCAAATACTGCTATCGTCTTTACCTCATTTCCGGTCTGTTCCTTCTGGGCCTTAAGATATAAAAACATATCTTTTAGATATACGGAGTTGACCGGACACATGCGGAAGAAATATTCATACTGATTGCATGAAATACTGTCTACTGTAGAAATGGCCGTAATCATAGGGACATGATATTCCTCACAGATTTTGGATACTGCCTCGGTAAGGGTACTCTGGTGACAGCCAATGACTGCCCGGACGCCTTCCCGTACGATCAGCTGCTTTGCCACATCTTGGGCAACTCCGACATCGCCTCTGGTGTCCCCTCTGACAATTTCCACAGGATGACCATCTATCCCGCCATTTCGGTTGATCTCTTCTGCAGCAAAATCGAGGCCGCGAAGAATATTGGTGCCGATTACTGCATTGTTGCCGCTTAAAGCGTAGATAGCTCCGATCTTGATTGTTTCCGTTTCCGGTCTTTCTTCTGCCGCTATCACAGTCTCCTCTTGGGAAAAAAGTGTTTCAACTGCCTGCGTCTTACCATTTTTTTCATGTTCTATGGTTATCCCACATCCGGATAACACACAGGATAATACCAGAAGAACTGCCGCCAAGCACCCTCTCCATCCTTTTTTCATCATTATCTCCCCCATCTGATACTGATGTCCTCTCGAAGTCTTTCTTCATCTAATATACCATACCTATATTTTTTATGCACGCGAAAGAATGTGCCTTGGCGCATTCTTTGCCTGCGGCGGGTCGCGAATGCAACATGTTTCTTTACCGACGCAGTGCAAGCCGTGCGGAGCGTTTTTTTGATTCATAGGATACAATTTCCTATGGATGGAAAAAAGCCCACGCCGATTTCAGCGCGGGCTTAGTGTACTCACTATAACTGCATTCTACTGTAATGGAGCCGGATATACAATCTTGGTCTCTGTAAAGTTGAAAGGCCATACTGTCTTCCATTCGCCATCCTGGATCTGAGCAATCGCTACAGATGCAGATGTATTGTCTCTGTAATGCTGTTCGCCAGCCAGATCATAGTTCTCGAACTTGATCTCATCGTAAGGAAGGATGATCTTGCGTCCGCCAGGGAATTCGCCCTTGATATCCAGATTGGTAAGAGCTTCTTTCACTGCTTCGCCGTCTGTACTTCCAGCTTCTTCAATCGCAGTCTTGAACAGCCATACAACGGTATAGGACTCTGCAGAATGTCCATTCATATCTACGCCATATTCTTCTTTGAACTCTTTGTTGATCTCAACACCATTTACAAGGTCAGGATTGAATTCAACCACGGATGCAACACCATTGGAGATTGCTCCCAGGTTTGTGATGAAGGATGGATCTGTAAATCCGTTTGCCTTCGCAACGATCATCTTCGGGCTGTAGTTCTGCTCTTTTAAGGTCTGGATGAACAGAGTTGCATCACCGATATAGGAATCGCAGAGAATAGCATCTGGATCAGCCTGCTTTAATGCCAGTACCTGTGCACTTAAGTCAGTTGCATTGCTTGTGTAGTCTACAGTTGCTACCAGGTCAATGCCATACTCATCTTTAAACAATTCCACGCAACGGATCAGTTCCTGTCCGATAGCTGCACGGTCTGTGAAGATAGCAACGGTCTTTATCTCTTCGCCGGTCTGTTCTTTGGAATCCTGAAGGTATTTTAACATATCTTCAACATAAACAGAGTTTAATGGGCAAAGACGGAAGAAATAGTCCATATCTTTGTGATCTGCGTTGGAAAGTCTGTCCAGAGTAGAGATAGCTGTAATCATTGGAACTTTGTACTGCTGGCATACCTGTGCTACAACCTCTGTTACAACGGACATATGGCAGCCCATCATAACGTCTACTTTTTCCTGTGTGATCAGACGCTCTGCTTCAGATCTGCCTGTTGCAGCATCGCCTGCATGGTCACCGCGGACAACTTCCAGAGGACGGCCATTTATACCGCCGGCTGCGTTGATCTCTTCTACTGCAAAATCGATTCCTCGTAAAATGTTGGTTCCGATAGCTGCTGAACCGCCAGACATAGCATAAATGGTTCCAATCTTGATCGGTTCACCTGTAAGCGCTTCCCCCTCTTTTGTTTCTGCTCCCTTAGAACTGTCTGCTGCAGCTGCTGCTTCTTTTACAGCCTCTGTCGTTGCAGCTGCTGTAGTGCTTCCACTGTTTCCACCTCCGGAACAACCTGCCAGAGTTGACATTGCAAGTACTGCTGCACACGCTAAAGATGCCACTTTTTTCAGTTTCATAAATACTTCCTCCTTAAAAATTTTATATGTTCTCTCGGAATCTTAGATACCAAGATATGCTTTCTTTACATGTTCGTTGGCCTGTAATTCCTCAGAAGTTCCTTCTAAGACAATATGGCCGTTTTCAATTACATAACCCCGATCAGCCGCAGCCAATGCTTTTGTAATATCCTGTTCCACTAAAAGAACGGAAAGTCCTTCATTTTTCGCCAATGTAGATGCCACATCCAGAATGTCATCTACAATGTTAGGTGCCAGACCAAGGGACGGCTCATCTAATATTAAAAGTTTCGGTTCCCCGATTAGTGCTCGAGCTACTGCTACCATCTGCTGTTCACCACCTGATAAGGTTCCTGCTGCCTGTTTGGAACGTTCTTCCAGCTTTGGAAACCATTCATAGGACCGCTTTAAATTTTTCTGAAAATGCTCCTTCGTTTCTTTATTAAATGCCCCCATCTGTAGATTTTCCAGAACGGTCATATCTGTAAATAACTGACGGCCTTCCGGCACCTGAACGATACCGGAATTTAAGATTACTCTTGAACCTTTCTTTGCCAACTCTGTACCATTAAATACAACACTGCCTGCACCTGGTTTTAACATTCCTGTAACAGCCCGGACCATGGTGGTCTTTCCGGCGCCATTGGAGCCTAAAATTGCTACGATCTCACCGTCTTTTACTTCAAATCCGACATCCCACAGGATATTCACGGAGCCGTAACCGGCATTTAATCCTTCGACTTTAAGCATGTGGCTCCTCCTTTTTCTTTCCCAGATAAACTTCCATTACATATGGATCGTTCATTACCTGTTCCGGTGTTCCTTCTGCAATCTTTTCTCCGTGGTGGAGAACGATAACGCTTTCACACAGATTGACAACTGCCTTCATAATGTGCTCAATGAGAAGGATGGTAACGCCGGACTCATTGATCTTACGGATCAACTTTATGGCTTCCTCTGTCTCTGCCGGATTTAAACCAGCCATATTTTCATCTAAAAAAAGCATTTCCGGCTTTGTTGCCAATGCACGGGCCATTTCCAGCCGCTTTTGATCTGGTGTACCCATGTCCTTAGATAAAACGTGGCGTTTTTCATAAAGGCCGGTAAACTGAAGTACTTCCATAGCCCTCTCTTTTGCCTCTTTAGGGCTTTTTGCCCCTGCATGGCCGAAATAGGACGAGGCCACTACATTATCCAGTACACTTAAATTCTTCAACGGTTTCATAATCTGGAAGGTTCTTGCGATCTTCATGTTGGTGTACTCATAAGCCTTTTTATCGGTAATATCATTTCCGCGATAATAAATCTTGCCTTCTGTAGGTGGGTAATAACCGCAGATCATATTAAAAGTGGTTGACTTTCCTGCACCGTTTGGGCCAATCATTCCTGTGATCCCGCCTTCTCTAATGGAAAAAGATACATCCTTCACGGCAGTCAGGCCCTTGAAGCGCTTTGTGATATTTTTAACTTCAATGATCGGTGTGTCCGCCATTTTTATGCCTCCTTTTTCCTGCATCCGTTTAATTGCACCTCTTCCAGTACTTCCATGGACGGTTTACGTAAGATCTTTTCATCGATCCAGTCTTTTATCTTGCTGTGCATATACCAGCCAAGAATACCTGTAGGTCTGAAACGGATCACTGCTAACAGTGCTACTGCGTACATCAGCATATTGATGCCCGGAAGAATAGCACTGAAATTTGCTCTTAAACACTCTGATAATGGAATCATGATCAAACCGCCTACAATAGGACCTTCTACATAAGCTGCACCGCCTACAACTGCAGGAAGGACTGATTCTGTAGATTTTGCCTGCATCATCAGATCCGGGTCAATGTAACGCACATAGCTTGCATAGAAGAAACCTACGAAACCAGCTACCATTGCAGAGATAACAACTGCCATGATCTTATATTTTGTAGGGTTGATACCGATGGCTGCTGCTGCGTCTTCATCCTCACGGATGGTCTTTAATGCAAATCCCATTTTGGAACGGTCGATCTTCTTCATCAGCAGATAAATAAGGATCATCATGATCATTCCTACGTAGTAATAAGGAACCTTGCTGGTAAAACGGAAATTCAGCCAGGAATCCGATCCAAAAGGAAGGCCTACGCCGCTGGCTCTGCCAAAAAACGGTGTATTGATGATGACCTGACGGATGGATTCACCAAATGCAATGGATACCAGTGTAAAGTATGGTCCTTTCAGGATAAAACATGGATAAAATACGATCCCTGCTACCAGACCAACTACTACCATTCCAAAGATAGCAGCCATCCATGGATTTATGCCGGTACTTACTACTAAAAGACAGCAGGCATAAGCGCCCAGTCCCATGTAAGCTGCATGCCCTAAAGAGTTCTGTCCTGTCATGCCACCTAACAGATTCCATGCCATAGACAGGGTGGACATGTAAAAGGTCAGTACAAAAATATTTAATATGTAGGGTGATTTCACTACTGCCGGAATCAGAAGGAAGACCAGGATGATCGCTCCTATCAGAAGAGCAAGATTCCGGTGATATATCTTTACCGCTTTCTTACTTTCCATACTATTTCCTCCTTGCTATAGTAGTCTGACGAACCACCAGAATCACGATAAACGTCACAAATACGATCAGGTCACTGTAGGAAGGGCTGATAAACAGTGCACTCATCGTCTCCAACAGTCCCAGAAAGATTCCTGCTAAGAAAGCTCCCGGAATGGAACCAAGTCCGCCAACGACTACCACGATCAGTGCTCTGAAACCGAAGCTTGCGCCTGCTGTAGGGAAGATGGTGTAAAACTGTGTAAGCAGCGCACCTGCTGTACCTGCAAGAGCGATTCCCAGTCCATAAGTTAATACATAGATCTTTTTAACTTCAATACCTACCACCTCTGCACCTACCGGGTTCTGTGATACGGCACGAATCTGTTTTCCAATGGTGGTATACTTTAAGAATGCAAACAATGCAATTGTAACTACGATCAAAACTCCGAAACTGATCAATCGCGGAAGTGCTATGGTAACAGGTCCTAAAGGAATATAAGTCTGTGAATACACAGTACGGATGTAACGGTATTCAGATCCGAAAAGAACCAGTGCTCCATTTGATAAAAGCAGTCCCAGACCAACTGTAAGGAATAACAGATTGGTAAAACTCTTAGTTCCAAGGGATGGTGTGATCATTGTATGCTGGATCACAACGCCTGCGCAAAACATGATCACTGCTACTAAAGGTACTGCAAGGTATGGATCGATGCCGAAATATGTATACAGGATAAATGTAAGATACATTCCCACCATCAGCATTTCACCGTGACAGAAATTTACGATCTTCATAACACCGAAAATGATGTTCTGCCCCATTCCCATTAATGAGTAAAAGCCTCCCATCAAAAGTCCGTTGACGCAGGCCTGTAAAAAGGTACTCATAATGAAATTCCTCCTCTCTTTTTGTATCTCCTGTCTTTCTAAAAAAAGTATACACTAAAAGAAATAGCACAAACTTGCAAAATAGTGCACATTTCCGTCCTGTTGGTTTACAGGATGAAAACAGTAGCATTATCTTGTCATAGATTTGTGCTATTCTTTCGTATTCTTCACGGTCCGGCTTTTCACCGTTCCTTTTTATTTCGTTTTCAGTTGCTTTCGTTAAAACTTCCCCCGTCGCGAAACTCCGTAGGCGTCTGCCCCGTCCATTTCTTAAAGATACGGCTGAAATAATTGGGGTTAGAATATCCGGAGTCCACACATACCTGCTTGATGCTCAGTTCTCGATCAAGAAGCAGTTCCCTGGCCTTTTCGATACGTATATCCGTCAGATATTCAGAATAATTCCGCTTCATCTCCTCTTTGAAAAGCTTGCTGAAATAGTAAGGGCTGATTCCAACAGCCTGTGCCACCTCTTCCAAAGCCAGATCATCTTTTCTAAAGTTTTTCTGTATGTACTCTTTCGCTTTTGCGATCACTGTGTTCTCCAGCTGTTTTCCTGATGCTGACAGACGGGCAATCTCCATTTCTATGTCCAAGAAATTGCGGTAAACTTCATCTTCAGAAACTGCTGACAAAAGCATTCCTGTTTTTTGTGCTTTTTCCGATAATTCTGCCCCTTTTTCCTGTGCCACCCTCTTTGACAGGAACAAAACCTCTGCCAGCTGCATTTTCTTGTCATCCAATGTGCTTTCACTGCTTTTAAGCACATTTCCTGCAAATAATACTGCCTCACGCCTTACATTCTGCTCATTTCCTTCTGCTACTGCTTTTAAGACCATTTGTTCCATCATCCTGCGCTGTTGCTTTTTCTCATCTTTTACGATCAGATCATCAATGTGCGTTACTTTTCGCATTCCATAGTGAAGAGCATTTAATGCCTCCTGATAGGACTGTGACATGTCTTCCCAGAGCTTTACAGAACCGATCCCCGCCCGAAAATCAATCCCCAGCATTTTTTTCAGGGAATTGTTCAGATTTCTGGTTCTTTCGATCAGATTTAATCGCTCTTCATACTCCAGATCTGCCTCTTTAGACATAATGGCACAGATCAGCTTATTTCCCATTACCTTGCTGACGCAGGCATTAAAATACATCTTCACCATTTCCGCCATTTTATTGTAATAACGGTGAGCCAGAACACCGGAACCTACAGGATTTCCCATATTTTCCCCTTCTCGGCCGCTTCCCCATTCCAATACCATGATGATGCCATATTTTTCTTCAATATTTAAAAGCTGCAGGTATTTTTCTCCCACATCTTTAAATTCGTTCTGGAGCAAAAGGCTTATGAGAAAACCATTTTCAATGATAGGAACTACCGCCTCCATTTTTTCTTTGATCTTCAGATCTTCGCTTCGCTTTTTCCGACTTTGGTCAATCTCCCGCATCAAGACTGTGAGACGTTCCACGATCACTTTTTTATTGATTGGCTTTAACAGATACTCTTCTGCCCCCAGATGAAGAGCGTCTTTGGCATATTCGAAATTATCATAAGCGGTAAGCACGATGATCTTAACCCGACTGTTCTGCTCCCGTATCTCTTTCATGGCTTTTAAACCGTTGATCCCCGGCATCTGGATATCCAGAAACGCAATATCCGGCTGAAAACTTTCCGTCAGTTCAATTGCCTGTCTGCCGTTTTTTGCAACTGCGACCTGACATTCATTTCCAAAATTTTTTTCGATGATAAACTGCAAAGCATCTGTTACGATCCCCTCATCATCTGCAAGCAGTATTTTATACATATTCCCCCTCCTTGTGATCCCCTTTTACCATGCGCACCGGTACTTTGATGGTGATCTTCGTTCCTTTCCCTTCTCCGTCGCTTTCTACTTCCATTACATCTTTTCGGTCAAAATAGAGTCGCAGACGTTCTCTTACATTATAGAGTCCTACGCCGTTTCCAAAATCTCCCGGCTTTTCTGAACGGAGTTCTTCACCGCTTCTTAATCTTTCCAGGATCTCCGCCGCAATACCCATTCCATTATCTTTTACACAGATCAGGGCATCTTCCTCCTCTTTCTGTATCATAAAAAGGATCTTTTTCTCCCATTCTACCCCATTTAATCCATGGCGCAGGGCATTTTCCACAATAGGCTGCAGAACCATTCCCGGAAAATCCATTTCTAAAAGCCGGTCATCTATTTTCTTTTCCAGGTGGATCTCATTGGAATAGCGCACATTCATGATGTACATGTAGCTGTCAATGAGTGCGATCTCTTCCCTGATAGTAGAAGATTTTCCATTTTGCCGGAGACGATAACGGAAAAAAGAGGCCACATTTTCCATAAACGCATACGTCCGCTCTGCATCTTCCATCATGGCAAGCTGCTGACCGGCATTTAAGGTATTAAACAGGAAATGAGGATCGATCTGGGCCTGAAAATATTTCAGCCTGGCATCTTTTAACAGGTTTTCCATAGCCAGTTCTTTTTCCTTCATCTTTAACTGGGTCTGCATATTTTTCTGAATCCGGTATATGTATTCATTGATGCTGCGCACCATCTGGTTAAATGCAGTTGTGACCATTCCGATCTCATCTGCATCCCGGGTTTCTTCCAACCGGATTTCAAAATTCCCTTTTCCCACTTCTTCTGCCTTTGCAGCCAGCCGCTCCAATGGTTTTGTAATATTTCCCGTGATCACATACAGAGCCGTCATCAGACAGCAGGTTACAGCTGCCAAGATTGCGATAACAAAGATCTCCAGATAACTGAGGTACCGGTATAACGTGTCATAATTGGCGGAATTGGCCTGAAAACGCAGCTCATCCAAAGCCTGGATATAAGACAGCAGATAACCGTATATTTTCTGAACATTTGCGTAACTACTGCGATAAGAAGCTGCATCGTGAGCCTTTTTTGCCTCAACCGCCCCATCTGCATACTTTAGATAAGACAACGCCAGTCTTCGTATCGTATGCTCCAGTTTTCTTGCCGGGTGCTCCGTGATCTTATCATCGATAACTACGATAAGATCTGTAAACTGGTCTCTGTTCTCCTGAAACTGCTCCAGAGAATCCTGATCTCTCATATTTAAATATTCGTATAAACTGTTTTCCATTCCGGTTAAGATTCGTTCCAGTTCACTTAACCGGATATTGGTTGCATAAACCTGATTCATCCGTTTAATCGTCCGGTCCACCCTTCCAAACAGCAACAGATTGATCATAAGTGAAACTGCCATGGTAACAATAACGGGAAGGATCAACTTGCTGTGAAGAGAGCGTTTAAAAAAAATCCTCGTCTGCATAGGCTTTCTCCCTGTATTTTCCTGCTTCTTCCTGATCAATGAGCATAGTCTTTACTTCTGTATAATAGCTCACAATATGGTAATTTTTATAGGTCATCAGTGCGTCCACGCTCATCCGTCCCAGTTCTTTTGGGTCAATCGTAATAGTAGAGTCCATTTTCCCTTCTTCAATGGCAGTAAGGATTTCCTGTGAAAAATAGCTTCCGATGATCTTTGGCTGTTTTTCCAGAACACGGTTGTCTATAATCTGGCAGGCAGACAGAGCGATCACCTCATCCAGACAGATAAGAATATCCGGCGGTGTTGTTTTTCCCATTGTAATATCATAAATAATGTCTTCTGCATTGTTCAGACCATTTGCATCCTGAACTACCTTGAAATCAAAGCGTATCTTCCCATCACGCACTGTATTTTTCAGTCCCATGCGGAACCATTCCTGACTGACGCCGTTAAAGCTTGCCTCCGGGAATAATACAGTTGCAAGACGGGTATCTTTATCCGCAATTTTTAAGATCCTTTTTCCGTATTCCATACCAAGAAAATAGTCATTGACCCCCACAAATCCCTGACGTCTGGAGTCAGTCACATCTTTCTGTACTGTGATCACCGGTATCTGGGCTTTCTGGGCGCTTTCGATCATCGCCATGCTGGCTCTTGTATCGGAAGGTCTGAACAGGATCCCGTCTACCCCTTCATAAACAGCTATATTTACTGCATCGCTTACAGACAAAGAACCTGACAGTTCTTCCCCCACCTGTTCCACATAGGCACCGTATTTTTTTCCTTCTTCCACAGCACCTTCGTATACCTGTTTCCAAAAAGATGTATCTTTATTGTCGGCAATCAGCGCAATATGGTACTGATATTCTGTCTGCTGCGTATCTTCCGTCACATTCTGCTGCAATAAAAACAAATACCCGGCTGTAAGCACTGCCATCACTGCAACGCTCAGGATCGGTGCTACACCCAGGATTTTTCCTGCTTTTATGTTCTTTTTTCTCTTCTCCTCTGTATCCATACGGTTCTTCTTTCCAAAAAGAGGGCCTGATCCGGACCCTCTTTCGTCAAATCTGTTTTATTTTCCTTTTAAACTCTGGATCGCATCCTCGACTTCTTTATTATTTTCATCTAAAAGCGGTGAAAGAGAACTTTCATGATCCTGTTTTTTCTCTTCCGGAGTATATCTTTTTAAGATTGGTGTGAGGATATAAGAATTTACAAATGCAATCAGCGGAAAGCCGAATAAAAGCAGCAGCAAAGCTGCCTGAGGTATAAAATACAATGAAAAATATACAGCCGCGATCAGAAGTCCATCTGCTGCCAGCATGAAAATGGTCTGTCCCAAATGACGGACAGACATAAAAAAAGCATTAAATAATGTACGCCTTACCGTATTGTAGAATCTTGCCTGAAGAGGAAATACATAGGTTGTGATAAACAACAGGATCAGTGTCATACCGCCAAATACAGCCGTCAGGATCGTCTTTAAAGTATCCGGTATACCGGCAGCTATTCCTGCTGCTGACGTTCCACTTACAATAAACCATAAGTCAAACGTAATCAGGGCTCCTGCTAAAAGGATCAGAAGCCAGATAGCTGTAGCCTGTTTAAAGTTCTGGATAAAGGAACGGAAGAAGGATTTTATGGTGGAATCATCTTCGTCCCGCACCAGTTTTAAGGTTACATAATATACTGCTGTTGTTGCTGCTCCGGCTGTAAATACCGGGATACAGCATATCAGCCACAAAATATTTAAAAGTATCAGGTCTCCCAGCTTTCCTATAAAGCGCCAGACCGGATTGTCATAATTAAAAAGCCCTTGTAACATAGTTTGTCCTCATCTTTCGTTAATGGCTTGTGAAAAACAAATGTCTGCTTACGCAGCCGCTTGTTTTTCACTGCACTCAT
>CAVFER010000008.1:0-7110 GCA_963621525.1 bacterium
GCTGGTATCCGCATTCTTCTTAATGGAAGTTCCGGACTGTGATCTTGGTGACAATGGTACCTTCGTATTCGCTGACTGTGGTCTGAATCAGAACCCAACTCCGGACGAACTGGCAGCAATCGCTGTTTCTTCCGCTGAGAGTTTTAAGATGTTAGTAGGACATGAGCCAAAGGTTGCTATGCTGTCCCATTCTTCCAAGGGAAGCGCAAAGCATGCTGATGTAGATAAAGTAGTAGAAGCCACCAGGTTAGCTAAGGAAATGGCTCCGGAATTAGCATTAGACGGCGAACTGCAGTTAGATGCTGCTATTGTTCCGGAGATCGGTGCTTCCAAGGCTCCGGATTCTAAGGTTGCAGGACATGCGAACGTACTGGTATTCCCGGACCTGGATGCCGGCAACATCGGCTACAAGCTGGTTCAGAGACTTGGCAAGGCAGCTGCTTACGGCCCAATGTGTCAGGGTATTGCTAAGCCGGTAAACGATCTGTCCAGAGGATGCTCTGCTGATGATATCGTAGGTGTTGTAGCTATCACAGCTGTACAGTGCCAGAACAACTAATTTAGAACAGGAGAATTACCTATTATGAAGATTTTAGTTATCAACTGCGGAAGCTCTTCCTTAAAGTATCAGCTGATCGATATGGACAATGAAAGTGTTGTTGCAAAGGGACTTTGCGAACGAATCGGTATCGATGGTTCAAAGCTTACTCATCAGCCGGCAGGCAAGGATAAATATGTGGTTGAAAGCTCAATGCCAAACCACACGGTAGCCATCAATATGGTTATGGAAGCTTTACAGGACAAAGATCACGGCGTGATTACAAACACTGACGAGATCTCCGCAATCGGACACCGCGTACTGCACGCAGGCGTTGTTTACAGCGAGTCTGTTGTGGTAAACGAGGATGTTAAGAGAGTAATCCGTGAGTGCTTCGACTTAGGACCTCTGCATAACCCGGCTAACTTAATGGGTATCGAGGCTTGTGAAGAAGCTATGCCCGGCAAGCCAAACGTAGCAGTATGGGATACCGGATTCGGTATGTCTATGCCGGAAAAAGCTTATATGTATGCAATTCCTCATGAGTACTATGAGAAGTACAGCATCCGTCGTTACGGCTTCCACGGAACCAGCCATATGTTCGTATCCGGCGAAGCAATCAAGTTCGGCAACTTAGATCCAGAGAAGGCAAAAGTGATCGTTTGCCACTTAGGAAATGGTGCCAGTGTATCTGCTTCCATCGGCGGCAAGTGCGTAGATACCAGTATGGGACTTACACCTCTTGAAGGTCTGATCATGGGTACCAGAAGTGGTGACGTTGATCCTGCTGTTGTTCAGTTCATCTGCAACAAAGAAGGAAAAGATGTAAACGAAGTTCTGAATATTTTAAATAAGAAGTCCGGTATTTTAGGTATGAGCGGCGGCATCTCCAGCGACTTCCGTGATATCGAGAAAGCAAAGGAAGAAGGAAATCATCTGGCAGAAGTAGCTCTGGATGCATTCATTTACCGTGTTGCTAAATACGTAGGTGCTTATACCGCAGCTATGAACGGTGTAGATGCGATCGCATTTACCGCTGGTGTTGGTGAAAATGATAAGGCTACCAGAAAGAGCGTTTGTGAATACTTAGGCTACTTAGGTGTTAAGATCGATGACGAAGCTAACAACGTAAGAGGAGAGAGAAGAATCATTTCCGCTCCGGATTCCAAAGTAAAAGTTATGCTGATTCCAACCAACGAAGAGCTTGCAATCGCAAGAGAGACTTTAAGACTGGTGAAATAATATTTTTGGAAAAATTGATTGACAAACCCGGTGCACCTATGTATAATAGCATAGGTGCATATCAAGGAGTGCGATATGCTGATTAATTTATCAGAGCTGTTCCCTGTTGAAGGGAAATCCAAGACCTATACTGTTCCAGTGGAAATGACACATTTTAGAGGACCTGACGGTTCTTATAAGATTGTGGAAAAAGAACCGGTAACGCTGGTTATCACAAATCAGGGTGAGAGGGTACTGACTGTGACCGGAAAGGCTGTTTTAAGTCTTGAAATGCCATGCGCCAGATGCTTAGACCCGGTATTGATTCCTTTTGAATTGGAGATCGACCAGGAGCTGGATATGAGTCAGACGAAGGAAGATCGTATAGAAGCTTTGGATGAGCAGTTCTATATTAATGGTTATAATCTGGATGTCGACCAGCTGGTTGGTAATGAGTTAACCCTGAACCTGCCTATGAGAGTTCTCTGCGGTGATAACTGTAAGGGAATTTGCAATAGATGTGGCACAAATCTCAACCGAGGGACTTGTGACTGCGACAACAGGTCACTGGACCCAAGAATGTCAGTAATCCAGGATATTTTTAAACAGTTGAAGGAGGTGTAAACCATGTCTATTTGTCCAAAGAATAAATCTTCTAAAGCTAGAAGAGACAGCCGCAGAGCAAACTGGAAGATGAGCGCACCAAACCTGGTTAAGTGCAGCAAGTGCGGAGCCCTGATGATGCCTCACAGAGTGTGCAAGGCTTGCGGAAGCTACAACAAGCGCGAGATCGTTAATACAGCTGAATAATCTGTAAAAGCGAAGATTAGAGGATCCTGGGAGCAATCTCAGGGTCCTCTTTTGCTATGCCGCGCGGGTATTAAATTCGCACAAAAACGTATTGATTTATGATACGACATCTAGTATATTAATAACTGTATTGCGAAACCGAAAGGAGAGTCTTTTATGATCAAAATAGCTGTAGACGCTATGGGCGGAGATCTGGCGCCGGTTGAGATGGTTGCGGGAGCCGTAGAGGCGGTACAGACAAAATCCGGGATTCAGGTGCTTTTAGTAGGTCAGGAAGCTGCAGTAAATGCAGAACTTTCCAAGTATACTTACAACAAAGAGCAGATTCAGGTGGTGAATGCCACAGAAGTGATCGCTACAGAGGAACCGCCGGTAAATGCCATTCGCAAGAAGAAGGACTCCTCCATTGTGGTAGGCATGAATCTTGTAAAGAATCAAGAAGCAGATGCTTTTGTATCCGCGGGAAGCTCCGGCGCCATCTTAGTAGGCGGACAGGTGATCGTAGGAAGGATAAAAGGCGTGGAACGTCCACCGTTAGCACCTCTTATCCCTACTGAAAAAGGTGTATCCCTGCTCATCGACTGCGGTGCCAATGTAGATGCCAGACCATCTCATCTGGTGCAGTTCGCTCAGATGGGTTCCATCTATATGGAACACGTAGTAGGCATCAAAAATCCAAGAGTTGCCATTGTAAATATCGGAGCAGAAGAGGAAAAGGGAAATGCCCTTGTAAAGGAAACATTCCCACTTCTTAAGGCCTGTCCGGATATTAACTTCATCGGCAGCATTGAAGCCAGAGAGATTCCCCATGGCGGAGCAGATGTGATCGTCTGTGAAGCATTCACAGGAAATGTGATCCTTAAACTTTACGAGGGCGTGGGAGCTACACTGATCCATATGGTAAAGCAGGGAATGATGTCCACTTTAAGAAGCAAGATCGGTGCTCTTTTAGTTAAACCGGCTTTAAAAACCACATTAAAGGCCTTTGATGCCAGCCAGTACGGCGGAGCGCCGCTTTTAGGCCTGAAGGGCTTAGTAGTAAAGACCCACGGAAGTTCAAAGCGTACAGAGGTACGCAATTCCATCATCCAATGTGTAACTTTCAAGGAACAGCAGATCAATGAAAAGATAAAAGAATCCTTGACCGTTGGGAACGGAAAAACAGAAGAAATCAAAGAATAAAGATCTAAGAAAGAGGAGCTAAGAAATGGAATTTGAGAAATTACAGGGAATTATCGCAGAAGTGTTGAACATTGAACCGGAGGATGTGACAATGGCAGCTACGTTTGTAGATGACCTGGGTGCGGACTCTCTGGACATTTTCCAGATCATCATGGGAATTGAAGAAGAGTTTGACATTGAGATTCCAAATGAGGCTGCAGAACAGATCGTTACCGTTGGGGACGCAGTTGAACAGATTAAGAATGCACTGAACTAAATGACAGGAATCCAGGGCTGTTGCACAACAGCCCTTTTGTGTTATCATGTATCTGAAAGAGGGAACTATATTATGAATACACAGTTAAAAGAACTGGAAGATAAGATATCTTATCATTTTCAGGATAAAAATTTATTAGCACAGGCACTGACTCACAGCTCCTATGCAAACGAGCACAGATTAGACCACAATCACTGTAATGAGCGTCTGGAATTTTTAGGAGATGCTGTTCTTGAGATTGTCACCAGCGATTTCCTTTATCACAAATATACAGACAAACCGGAAGGAGATCTGACCAAGATCAGAGCCAGTATTGTGTGCGAGCCTACTTTGGCATACTGCGCAGAAGATATCCGGTTGGGAAGTTATCTTTTTTTGGGCAAGGGCGAAGATGCAACCGGCGGAAGAAACCGTAATTCTGTTGTGTCAGATGCTATGGAAGCGGTCATCGGAGCTATTTATCTGGACGGTGGTTTTGCTAGTGCAAAAGAGTACATTCACAGGTTTATTTTAAATGATATTGAACACAAGCAGCTCTTTTATGATAGCAAGACTATCTTACAGGAGATTGTACAGAGCCGTCAGGACGGGGAACTGACTTATGAGATCCTGAAGGAAGAAGGACCGGATCATAACAAATCCTTTGAGGTACGTGCTCTTGTAGGATCTAAGGAGATCGGCCGCGGAAAGGGCCGCACCAAAAAGGCAGCAGAGCAGTTAGCTGCCTATAACGGCATTTTAAAACTTAAGGCGGGTGAAACATGTATTTAAAAAGCATTGAGATCCAGGGATTTAAGTCCTTTGCCAATAAACTGCTTTTTGAATTTCATAATGGTATTACCGGTATTGTAGGTCCAAACGGAAGTGGAAAGAGCAATGTTGCCGATGCGGTCCGCTGGGTGTTAGGTGAGCAGCGTATCAAACAGCTGCGAGGTGCCAGCATGCAGGATGTTATTTTTTCCGGCACAGAGCTTAGAAAACCCCAGGGCTTTGCTTATGTTGCCATTACGCTGGATAATTCAGACCATCAGCTGGTCATTGATTATGATGAAGTTACTGTTTCCAGACGTTTGTACCGCTCCGGTGAAAGTGAATATATGATCAACGGCAGCGTCTGCCGTCTGAAAGATATTAATGAACTGTTTTACGATACCGGTATCGGAAAAGAAGGCTACTCTATTATCGGTCAGGGTCAGATCGACAAGATTTTAAGCGGAAAACCGGAAGAACGGCGTGAGCTTTTTGACGAAGCAGCGGGTATTGTAAAATACAAGCGGCGCAAGTCTGTTGCCCAGAAAAAGTTAGAGGATGAACAGGCTAATCTGGTCCGTGTCAGCGATATTTTATCTGAGTTGGAAAAACAGGTAGGTCCGTTGGAACGCCAGTCAAGATCTGCAAGGGAATATCTTCAGTTAAAAGAAGAATTAAAGCTTCGGGATGCAAACCAGTTCCTTTTGGATACGGAAAACACGCAGGGGCAGTTAAGAGCAGTAGAAAACCGCAGACGCCTTCTTTCCGGAGATGTGGAAGAGACCCAAAAAAAGGCAGATGACCTGCGAAAAGAGTATGATGCATTAGAAGAGCAGCTGGTTAAGCTGGATGAAACACTGACTGCCAACCGGAAAGCCTTAAACGAGGCAGCCATGGCAAAAAGCACCAGTGAAGGCCAGATCAATGTACTCAGAGAGCAGATTCATACAGAAGAGGCCAACGAAGAACATTACAAAAGCCGTAAAGATGCCATTGCAAAAGATCTGGCTCATTACGAAGAGCAGCTGGCATCTTATAAGGATGACCGACAGAAAGCAGGGGAGCAGGCAAAAGATGCGGTCAACCGTTTAGAGGCTGCAAAAGCACAGTTACAGGAAGCGGATTCTATGATCCAGAACCTGGAAGCTGCCATTGAACAGGCTAAAACGGATATGATCCAGGCTTTAAATGAAAAAGCGGGTCTCACTGCAAGACGGCAGCGTTATGAGACTATGTTAGAGCAGGTGAATTTACGACGCAGTGAAGTTTCACAAAAACTTCTCCGTTTTAAAAGTGATGAATCTGTCCAGGATGAGAAGATAAACCAGGAAAAAGCAACTTTAGATCAGATACAGGAGCAGTTAGAAACGGCGCAGTTTGCGGCAGAAGAGGCAGAAGATGCCATGAACATTGCCCAAAAAGAAGTAAACCGTTTAAACAAAAACTTAAACAACACCCAACAGGAATACCACATGACCCATACAAGGTTAGAGTCTTTGCGAAACCTTGCAGAGCGCTATGATGGCTATGGAAACAGTATCCGACGGGTCATGGAGGTAAAAGACCGCATCCACGGGATACGTGGTGTTGTAGCTGATATCATCAGTACAGAGAAAAAGTACGAAACTGCCATTGAGACGGCTTTAGGGGGCAGTATCCAGAATATTGTCACTGATTCCGAGGAAACGGCCAAACGTCTGATCGAGTACTTAAAAAAGAATAAATACGGCCGTGCTACCTTCCTGCCTCTTACCAGTGCAGGAAAGAACCAGTCATCATTTCCAAAGCCAGAGGCATTAAAAGAAACGGGGGTTTTAGGACTTGCAAGCAATCTGGTGCAGGCAGATAAAGAGTACGAGGGACTGATCCGCTACCTGTTAGGCCGTGTGATAGTAGCTGATACCATTGACCACGCCATTGCCATTGCCAGAAAATATCATTACAGTCTGCGCATTGTCACCTTAGAGGGCGAACTTTTAAATG
The DNA here is from genome assembly GCA_963621525.1 of bacterium. GTDB lineage: Bacteria > Bacillota > Clostridia > Lachnospirales > Lachnospiraceae > Enterocloster. Next base: position 6,741 of record CAVFER010000008.1, read on the forward strand.
CAGGTGGTTCTATGACCGGTGGTGCCTTTAAAAATACCAGTAATCTCCTGGGAAGACGCCGTGAGATCGAGGAACTGGAAAATTCCTGCGATCACTATTTAAAACAGACAGACAGTATCCAACAGGAATTAAGTATCCAGGAAGCTGCTGTTTCTGAAAAAAAGGAAGAGGCAGACCGCTTAAGAAAAGAGATCCAGCACCTGGCGCTCCGGGAAAATACCATCCGCATGAATATTTCTGCACTGGAAGATAAGAAAAATGAGATTGCTGATTCTTCCACAGATCTGGTAAATGAGCATGCCCAGTTAGAGGAACAGATTCATGAGATTAACCAGAGCCGTTCTTCTCTAACAGAAGAAGTTTCTAAACT